>JAZSMS010000121.1:0-7220 GCA_045536015.1 Clostridia bacterium | reverse complement strand
GAAAGATACGTTTCTAACCATTTATATGAAAGCGCGTTTGTCTTGTCGCTTCCGTTTTCATCACTTCCGCAAATGGCAAACGGAATATTTGAATTTGCACGGAAAGAGTTGACCTCTAAAATATAATCGGCAAATAATTTGACGTTTTTTGCACTTTCGCCATCATAAAACGGCATAAAAAGCGAATCGAGTCTGCCAAGCGTGCGCAGGATTGTTCCGTCAAAAAACTGTTGAAGAACGTAATAGATTATCGACGTCTGCAATGCTTCAAAGAGCGTCTGCGGCGCACGGTGGGTTAAGTTTAAAATGCCCTCTGCCATTTCGGGCTTGCCGCATTTTTCTGCCTCGATAGCAGCACGGCGCATAAAAGCAAGAGCTTCTTCAAAAACTAAAACGCTTTGTTCAAAATAGCCTTGCGTTGATGCGTCTTTGTTTTTATTTTTATATTCAAGCAAGCGCTGATATAAGCCAAAAATACCAAGCGGGATAATATCTTCCCAAATAGCATTTGTGTGGCCAAAATCAAGATACCCGAAAAACGCCTGTGCCTTATCGCCCTCAATTAAATTCTTTTCTGCCAAAACGGGCTTAAGCAATTTTCCTGCACGCGTACGCGCAGTTAAAATACGGATGTTTTCGCAATTTACCTTAACAAAAAATCTGTTATCCTTTGGCACGTTTATTCGGCAGTTTTTAAGCAAAAACTTAATATGCTCACAGTCTGCGGCATAAAAATCGTCATAATGAGCCTTTGCATGCTGATTTGAAATTTTTAATAATTCTTTTCTTGTTAGTGCCATAGTGATTTCTCCTCAATCATAATTATAATCGGTTTACTTTTTTTGTAAATTTGAAATATAGAAATTTTTATACTTTTCGAAACTGATTTTAAAAATTTTTCTTGATTTTAGCAAAAAAATTGTATATTATAATCCTAGAAAGAAGGTTTTTTGTGGAACAGACAGATATTACGCAAAGCAAATTATATATCAAAAACGTAATAAACGTTGTAAAAGCGTCAAACAAAAATCATCACAAGCTTATGCTTATAAGCGGCCGCCATTCCGACGCGTTTGTTTATATTCTTTCGGGCTCGTGCAAATACGTATTTGACGATAAAACCGAATTTACCGCAAACCAGGGCGATATAATCTACCTTGCCCACAACGCGGTTTATTCGATGTTTATTTATTCGCCCGACTATCAGTTTATCTTTTGTGATTTTGAATTCGACTCGCAAAAAAAGCGCAAAAGCGCACTTTTTCACCCTAAAAGCTCTGCCGAAAACTTGTTTTACAAGCTTTTATCCTTTTCTCCGCAAGCGCACGGAACCTCTTTTACCGAAACGCTTTGCAATCTTTACAAAATTTACAGCACCGTTTTACTTTCGCAAAGCGCACGTCTGCCACAAACCTCGTCAAAAATAAAAATTCTTCAGGCAAAAGAATATATTGACCAAAACTATGCCGACGTAAATCTTTCGGTAGGTATGCTTGCCGAAAAAACGGGCTTAAGCGAGGTTTATCTGCGCAAGATTTTTAAAGAAGAATTTATGCTATCGCCCTCGCAATATATAACTAACGTGCGGCTTGAAAAGGCAAAGTCGCTTATGAAATATCCATTTTTAACGCTTGAAGAATGTGCCAAGCAAAGCGGTTTTTCTTCATTGCAATATTTTTGCCGCGTATTTAAGGCGTTAACGGGAATTTCGCCAAACAAATTCCGTAAGCAGCTTTGAAAATTTTTCTTGAAAATCTCCGATTATTATTGTAAAATAATTATACAATAGTAAAGGAGATTTTTAATGCCTACAGATTCAACAATAAAAATTAAAATAAAACGCAACAATCTGGTATTGCGTGTTTCAAAGGGACATTTTGCAACAAGCAACCGTCATAGCAATTATTACATCGACGTTGCCGCACAAAAATCGCGCCTTTCTGAAGCAAAGGCCGTTGCCGATGAGCTTTGCTCTCATTACCGCCACAACACTATAATAGATACTATTTTATGCCTTGACGGTATGGAGGTTGTTGGTACCTGCCTTGCCGATAAGCTTACGCGTGAAGATTATATAAATATGAACGCTCACCAGACAATTTACGTTGTTACGCCCGAAGCAAGCTCTTCTAGCCAGCTTTTATTCCGCGACAATATCATTCCTATGATCAACGGCAAGCACGTGCTTGTTCTTGCAGTTTCGGTTTCTTCGGGAAAAACCGTTCAAGACGCGATAGACGCCGTTTCGTACTACGGTGGAACTACCGTTGGTGTTTGCTCAATTTTTGCAACGCTGCCTTCAATAAACGGAATAAACGTAAACTCCGTTTTTGATCCTAACGACCTTGAGGACTATCAAAGCTTCCCTTCTCACGACTGTCCTTTGTGTAAAAACGGGAAAAAGCTTGATGCTCTTGTTAATTGCCACGGCTTTTCTAAATTGTAATTCTTTAAATCCTATAAAGACGGCGAAAATATGCCGTCTTTTTTGTTTTTGTTCTGAAGCGTTATTCTTTGCTTGCTTTTTTGTGGTTTTTGAATTATATTTTCTTTTATTAATAAAGCGCACATTTTTTCGCGATTTTTCTTCCTTATTTTATTTACTATTTTCCTTTTTATCGAAAACATATTAACAAAATATTGACAATTTTTGTGTTTTCCGTATAATAAAACATAGTTTGTTTTTGGAGGATTTTTAATGGTTGTAAACTTTGATATTAAAAAAATCAATAGTGTTTTACAAGACTTTAATAACGTAACGGGCATCCGCATCGACTTAATTGGCGCTGATTTTTCGCCTATAAGCTGCTGTGAATACGAAAATAACAATTATTGCAATTTAATAAAGAGCTGTCCTGCAGGTAAGCGCGCTTGCGCGCAGGCTGATATGATGCTTTTAAAAAAATGTCAGGAAAGCCGCAAGCTTGAAACACACGTTTGCCACGCCGGCTTGGTTGATGTTATTGTTCCTATAATATATATGGAAGAAATTATCGGCTACATAATTTTTGGACAGATGCGTGCCAGCGATAGTTTTACTTCAACCTCCGAATATATTGAATCACTTGGCTTAAACATTGATTTTGCACAGGCGTTTTTTAACAATCTTCCGCTTGTTGACGAAGTAAGAATGAACAGTATTTCAAACATTGCGGAAATGCTTGTTAAATACATCTTGCTTGAAAATATGTTAAAGCCCGACTTATCGCAAAATATGCAACGCACCATAGCGTATATTGACGAGAATTTGGACAAGCCTCTTTCGGTAAAGACAATTTCTAAAAACGTTAACGTATCAAAAAGCGTTTTGTATAAAAACTTTCATTCGCGCTTTAACTGCACGTTAAGCGAATACATAAACGCCCAGCGCGTAGAACGCTCGACGCTTTTGCTTTTAAACACCGATTTGTCTGTTGAGGAAATTTCGCAAAAGGTAGGCTTTTCTAACGCGTCGTACTATTCTAAGACGTTTAAAAAGCAAATGGGCACCTCACCGCTTAAATACCGCAAGACAAAATTAGAAAACTAATAAAGCCGACGGAATTTCCCGTCGGTTTTATTAATTTTCTTGTATTTTGATTAACAATATGTTAAACTATTTATACATTTTATAAGGAGTTTTTACTATGGGATATTCTGTTATAAAACGCACGTTTGAAAAGGGAAAATGGATTTTTGCCTCCGACGAATTTTTATCAAAATTTGAGCCAATATCGGCAATTTCGGGCGCAAAGTGGATCTGGCCGCAGGAATATTCAAGGGCGTATATAAAAAAAGAAATCACTCTTTCAGCCTGTGAGAGCGTCTTTGCCGAGTTTGCCTGCGACAATCCTTTTGATTTTTTTGTTAACGGGTCCTTGGTAAGTGCGGAAAATACTGCATTTTCTTCAGACGTAACAGAATTTTTTAACGTAGGAAAAAATACAATCATTATCCGCGCAAAGCAAAGAAGCACAGACGATTACTTTTCTTCGGCTATATGCGGAAAAATTACTGCGGGCGAACAAACTTTTATAACTGACGAGGGCTGGAACGCCTTTTTTGTAAACCGTCAGGGCGAAAACGAAGAGCCTGAAAACTGGCTTAACGCTTCTTTTCCGCGTGCACCGCTTTGCGTAAGCAATATTCATCCGCTTGCAAAAAAGCGCTCGCTTTATTTGCGCAAAAGCTTTTTGCCCAAAGAAAAACCGCTTTCGGCAACGCTTTACCTTGCCTGTGCAGGCGACGCTATCGTATACTTAAATTCAAAAAAGGTCTGCGATAATCTTTTTTTGCAGGGCAACTTAACAAAGGTAAAAGAATACGTTGCACTTGACGTTACGCCGTTTATTTTGCAGGGCGAAAACGTTTTAAGCGTTTTAACGGGAAACTCGTTTTTAAACAGTGATGCAAACGCTTTTGTGTTTATGAATAAAAATATGCTTCTTGCCGAGCTTATCCTTACCTTTGGCGACGGTAGTGAAACGGTTGTGCCTACCGATTCTTCGTGGCGCATTTTACCATCGCCCATAGTTGATAACGACCTGCAGTTTGGCATCCGCTTTGATTCGCGCGCAGAAATTTTTGGCTGGAATGCTGTTGGCTTTGATGATAGCCTGTGGGGCTTTGCCTCTTCGGGCGAGCACGATTTAGAAGTACGTCCGTTTGTAGAAAAAGCCTATCCAAGTGCAAAGATTAAAAACACGCTTGCCGAGGGTGCTTGTACGCGCTATCACGGCGGCTTTTTACTTGATTTTTGCTCTGTTTTATCAGGAAGATGCTTCTTTAGGTTTAAAAACACTCGCGCGGGACAAAAAATAAAAATAACGTACTTCGAGCGCTTGACCAAGGATAACGAGCCAAACTTATTACCCTACACTTCGCCGCGCTTTTCGCTTGACGAGGTTACCTCGCGCTCTACCGACGTTTTTATTTGTTCCGGCAAAGATGAAGAAGTTTTTGAGCCCTCGTTTGCCGTATGCTCGTTTAGATATGCGCTTATCCTTGGCGTTAGCAGTCGCAGCGATTTTGACGTGCTTGCGTGCCAGATTTATAACGATATTTCGCTTTCGGGCTGTTTAGAAAGCGCCTTTATGCCGATAAACCAAATTTTTGCATCGGCAAAAGCTTCGCTTTTAGCCAACACACTTAACGGAATTACTACGTCTAGCGCTCATTCGCGTGCGCTTTCGGCAGGACAGGCTTGGTGTGTTGCCGATGCCGCGTGTTTTGTGGGCGATTATTCTTCGCTTTTAGCCTCTTATACTTGCGCGGGCAAAAAGACGTTTGCTTCGCAGTCGGGCTGGGGAGACGAAATTTATATGCTCCCCTGGACGCTTTATTGCTTCTACCGCGACAAAGCGCTTTTAAAAGACAGATATGACGAAATTTTATCGTATGCTTTTAGCTTTTCTTCCGCGAAAAGCTTTGCGTCCGAGGCAGTTTCTTCGCCGTTTAATGATTTGCTTCAGCCCTACGCAACAAACCTTGATAAAGGCTTTTTTGCGCATTGCTTTTACTGCAATATGCTTTTAACCGTTCAAAAAATTGCCGAAACGCTTGAAGATTACAAGACCGCCGACAAGTTAAAATCAATGGCGGCTTTAAGCATAAAGGAGTTTAACGAGAGTTATTATTTAGAAGACGAGGACGATTATCTTCCACATTCGCAGGCAGGAATTATCTTACCGCTTGCCTTTAATTTAGCGCCGCGCTTTTGTGATAAGGCTCTTGCCGCGCGCTTAAACGACTACGTGCTTTCGCAGGGATATTTAGAGTGTGGCGTCATTTCTTCAAAATACGCGCTTGGCGTTTTGTGCGATTACGGCTACGAAGCAACCGCCTATAAAATGCTTTTACGCGAAAGCTTTCCCTCTTACCGCAATCTTGCCACGCTTGGCGCGCTTGGCGAAGCGTGGGATACGGCAAGTGATAATTCACTTTCGGTTGCAAGCCCAACCTTTACTCCCGTTTTAGCGTGGATGTTTGAATATTTAGGCGGCATAAGGCCCTACGCTTCTACCCCCGGCTTCCGCCACGTAGTGCTTCAGCCTACATTTATAAGGCAGATAGGCTCGTTTTCGTGCGAGTATAAAAGCCTTAGCGGCGTAATAAAATCTTCGTGGGAATTTAAAGAAAATACCGTAACATATTGTTTTGAAGCCGAGCAAAACGTAACGCTTATCCTGCCCGACGCTTCTTCGCGAAGCTATCCCGCGGGCGCACACAAGATTAAAATTAAGTTTTAAGGAGAATTTTTTATGATAGCAATAGTAACAGGTGCTTCGTCAGGAATGGGCAAGGAATTTGTGCTTCAGCTTGACAAAAACGAAAATTTATCAGAAATTTGGGTGCTTGCGCGCCGCAAGGACAGGCTTTTAGCCCTTGCCGACGAGGTTAAAACGCCTATCAGAGCAATTTCGTGTGACTTAACTGACAGGGAGAGTCTTTTAGAGTTTGCCGCTCTTTTAGAAAAAGAACAGCCGCAAATTAAATTCTTGGTAAACTGCTCGGGCTACGGAAAGTTTGGCCATACCGACGTGGTTTCGCTTGAAGATTCACTTGGAATGATTTCGCTTAACTGCTCCGCACTTGTTTCTGTTACGCAGATTTCACTGCCGTTTATGGCAAAAAATTCGCATATAATTCAGCTTTGCTCGCTTTCGTCGTTCCAGCCCGTTCCGTATTTAAACGTTTATGCGGCAACAAAGGCGTTTGTGCTATCGTATTCGCGCGGGCTTTCAGCAGAATTAAAAAAACGCCAAATTTACGTTACCGCAGTTTGTCCCGGCTGGGTGCGCACAGAATTTTTTGACCGCGCAAAGACCAAGCAGGAGGACGCTATAACCTACTTTAACAAAATTTACGAAGCAAAGGACGTCATCGCAAAGGCTTATCGCGACGCAAAGCGCAAAAAGCAGGTTTCAATTTACGGCTTTATTATCCGCGCACAGGTTTTGCTTGTTAAGCTTTTGCCTCATTCTATCGTAATGAAAATATGGCTTAAGCAGCAAAAACACTGATTTTAACGCTGATTACAAATAATTGTTTGACAAAGGTTTTTAAATATTATAAAATAATGGTAACATTATAAAATAATGGTTATCTTGAAGGCGGGCAGGCTCTTGCCAAGCCTTCTTAAAAAATTTATTTATGGAGGAAAATAAAATGGCAAAGAGCAAATTCGAAAGAAACAAACCCCATGTAAACATTGGAACCATTGGCCACGTTGACCATGGTAA
>JAZSMS010000021.1:0-4914 GCA_045536015.1 Clostridia bacterium | reverse complement strand
TCTTTTAGATATAAGCAAAAGTCTTAAAAGAGTTAAAACTGAGGCAAGTACGCTTGCAACGTACGTTCCTGCCGCCGCAGAAAGTACTTTTTTTGCACCGCGCGATTCATTGTCAACTAAATATCCGTTATCGTTTAATGCCCTTAAAGCGCGGCGAGATGCATTAAATTCAACCGGCAGGGTTATTATTTGAAAGGCTAAAACTGCTAAAAATAAGATAATTCCCGCGTTTATAAGTGGCTCGATTCCACCTAAAAAGATGCCAAGCAAAATAATAGGAAATGCAAGTGATGAACCAATATTTGCGACGGGCAAAATTATGTTGCGCACTTTTATGGGAATGTAATTTTGTGCATACTGCAGTGCGTGACCAACTTCGTGCGCGGCAACGGCAAGAGAGGCAATGCTTGTTCCGTCATAAATTCCGCTAGATAATCTGATAGTTTTTGCTTTAGGGTCAAAGTGGTCAGATAGCGTTCCGCCGGGGGCTTTTTCTATCTCTACATCAAAAATGCCGTTTGCCTGAAGAATTGAGCGTGCAACGTCTGCTCCTGTTTTTCGGCATAAAGACGGTTGCTTGGAATATTTTTTATACGCGCCGTTAATAAGTGCCGATGCTATAATGCTGATAAATGATGCAGCAATGATTAAAAGCCATTGCAGTGAATAGTCGGTAAAATAAAAAGAATCAACGTATAGTGCTTGCATATTTTAATCTCCTTTTTAAAACATTTTAGCATATTAAAAAGTTAAATGCAATATGTTTGCTTTTTTTTGCCAAAAGTATTATAATATTATAATAAAACAAATAGGGTAATATTATGCAATCTGTTATAATAAAAGCTAAAGCAAAAATAAATTGGACGCTTGATATTTTAGGCACAAACAAAGATGGATATCACAAGCTTGATATGCTTATGCAAACTGTTTCGCTTTTTGATAAGGTAGAAATTATAAAGCAAGACCAATTTGAACTTAAAACGGATAAAAGATATATTCCGTGTGACGAGCGCAATACTGCCTATAAAGCGGCACAATACTTTTTTGAAGCGATAGGCAAAGAAAAAGAATGCTTAATAAAAATAAGTAAAAAAATTCCGTCGGGCGCAGGTCTTGGCGGCGGCAGTGCAGATGCGGCGGCTGTGTTAAACGGACTTAATCAATTATATGATTATCCGCTTAATGATCAACAATTAAACGCTCTTGCGCTTAAAATAGGTGCCGACGTTCCGTTTTTACTTAAGGGTGGCTTTTGCAGGGCAAGTGGAATAGGAGAGCAAATGCAGCCGCTTACACCAAAAAAGTACGTGCTTTTGCTTGTAATGGATTTTGCTAATCCTGTTTCAACAAAAAATTCGTACAAATTATATGATGAACTTAAAGTTGAAGTTCATCCTGATAATGATGGCTTTATTGATGCGCTTAGTAACAGAAATTATAAAAAAATGAACGATTGCGGCGGCAATTCGCTTATTGCACCAAGCAGCAAAATAGCCCCGCGCGTTCCGGAGTTTATACAAAAAATGTACGATTTTGGCGCAAGCTTTTCGTCAATGACGGGTAGCGGAAGTACCGTATTTGGAGTATTTGAAACTGTTGACCAAGCGCTAAAAGCAAAGCAAAGTTTTTTGGGCGTTTGGTGCAAGGCAGTTTTTACAGATGGGGAGGAATAAAAAATGCAGATTTTAGCAAAAACAGGTGTAGCAATAGAAAACTTTTTAGGTATTGATGGTTTTGATATCTATTGGTATGGTATTTGCATTGCCACAGGCTTTTTGCTTGCCTTTGTGTTTGCAACGTTAAAAAACAAAAAGTGGGGCGGTAGAAAAGATTTACCCTCCGATATGCTTATAGTAGCAATTATCGGTGCGCTTATAGGTGCAAGAGCATACTACGTTGCGTTTGAGTGGGATAACTATTTTGTTCCCGGAAACTTTGGCGAAACGCTTAAAAACATATTTGATATCCGCAGTGGCGGTCTTGCAATTTACGGTGGAATAATAGGTGCAGTAATAACACTTGGAATATATGCGTTTGTTAAAAAGGAAAACCTTTTGAACATGCTTGATATCGCGGCGGCACCGCTTGCGCTTGGTCAGGCAATAGGCAGATGGGGTAACTTTTTTAATCAGGAAGCACACGGTGCTATGGTTACAAACGAAAGTCTTCAGTGGTTCCCCTATGCAGTATATCTTGATTCGCCTAAGGCAAACGAGCCTGTTGGTTGGTATCAGGCGACGTTCTTTTACGAATCGTTCTGGTGCTTGCTTATCTTTGTAACGCTTTACTTTTTTGTTAAGCGCAAATATAAAGGGCAAATAGTGCTTATGTATCTTGCACTTTATGGCTTCGAGCGCGGAATTGTAGAGTGGCTTCGCACCGATCAGCTTACCTTTGCAGGTGGCGTGCCGATTTCGGCAGTGCTCAGTATTGCGCTTTGCATTATAGCAACTACGCTTTTGATAATTGCAAAGGTTAAAAATTACAGTAATATTGAAGTTTCTGCGCAAGAAGTAACAGAAGTAGTACAAGAAGCGGAAACACAAAAGTCCGAGGAGGAAGAAAAATGAGAAACTTAACAATGATGACCGACCTTTATCAACTTACGATGATGAATGGTTATTTTAAAAACGGAATGAAGGATAATGTGGCAGTTTTTGACGTGTTCTTCCGTCCACTTTTAAATAAGAGTGTCTATGCAGTTATGGCAGGACTTGAACAGGCACTTGAATATATAGAAAATCTTCACTTTGACAAAGAGGATATTGAGTATCTTCGCTCGCTTAATCTCTTTGGAGAAGAATTTTTAGATTACTTAAAAGATTTTAAGTTTACCGGAGAGGTTTATGCTGTTGAAGAGGGAACCCCCGTTTTCCCAAGAGAGCCGCTTATAAGAGTTAAAGCTCCTATTATGGAAGCACAGCTTATCGAAACGGCACTTTTAAATATAATAAACCACCAAACACTAATTGCAACAAAGGCAAGCAAGGTTGTTACCGCGGCAGATGGTGCAGTAGTGCTTGAATTTGGACTTCGCAGAGCGCAGGGACCCGATGCCGGTATTTATGGCGCGCGTGCGGCGGTTATAGGCGGTTGCAAGGGTACAAGCAACGTTTTAACGGGACAGATGTTTGACGTTTCGGTTGGCGGAACTCACGCGCATAGCTGGGTAATGTCTTTTCCAAGCGAAATTGAAGCCTTCAGAGCGTATGCAAATCTTTATCCCGATGCGTGCTTATTGTTGGTTGATACCTATAATACGCTTAAAAGCGGTGTTCCTAACGCTATTGAGGTGTTTAAGGAATTGCGTGCCAAAGGACACGAGCCGCTTGGTATTCGTCTTGATTCTGGCGACCTTGCATATCTGAGCAAGCGTGCAAGAAAAATGCTTGATGATGCCGGGTTTGAAAAGGCAAAGATATTTGCTTCGGGCGATTTGGACGAAAACGTTATCTGGGACCTTAAAATGCAGGGTGCTAAGATTGATACTTACGGTGTAGGCACGCGTCTTATTACAAGCGAGGATATGCCTGCTCTTGGTGGTGTTTACAAGCTTGCGGGCGAAATAGTTGATGGTAAAATGATACCTAAAATTAAGATAAGCGAAAATGCCGTTAAGATTACAAACCCCGGATATAAGCAGGTGTACCGCTTATATTCAAAAGAAGATAACAAGGCAATGGCAGACCTTATTTGCTTAGATGAAGAAATTATAGACGAAAGCCAGCCGCTTACTATTTTTGATCCCGTTGATACGTGGAAAAAAATGACGCTTACTGATTTTTATGCTCGTCCGCTTTTAAAGCCGATGTTTGTTGACGGAAAAAGAGTTTATACTTCGCCAACACTTAAGGAAATTCAAAAATATCATTTTGAACAAATGGAAACTCTTTGGGACGAATATAAGCGTTTAACAAGACCGCACGTTTACAAGGTAGACTTATCAGATAAACTTTATAATTTAAAGCAAGAATTACTTCAAAAAGCAGGAGGTAATAAATAATGGAGCTTAAAGCTAAATTTGGTAAATACAAGGCAAAAGACGTTGACGAATATATTGCAAATCTTAAATCAGAGCAAGAAAAAGTAAGAAAAGATTTTGAACAAAAGGTGCAGGCATTGGAGGCTGAGCGTGCCGAGCTTTTAAGAAAGCTTGCAAAGCTTGAAGAAAAAGAAGGCGTTATTGCCGAGGTTATGATAAGCGCAACTCAGCGCGCTAAAGAAATTGAAGAAGATTACCGTAAGCGTGCTGAACGGAGCGATGCCGCGTGCAAAAAGCTTAACGACGAGTGGGTTAACGGTATGCAGTCGGCACAGGCTAATTTACAGGCTTTGCGCGGCGAGGTTAAAAACGTGCTTGAGCAAATTGATTCACAGTTTGCTTCGCTTTGCTCGTGGGCTGATAATCGCCTTGAAAGCCTTGAAAACGCACAGCTTCCGCAGGCAGATAAGCAGAGTATCGAACAGGAGATTATCGCAGGTGCCAATACTGATTTAGGCGAAGTTTGTAAAGAAATGGGCTATGCCGACAAAGAAGAAACAAAAGCAGAAGAAACTGTAAATCAGGTAGAGGCAGAAGAAGCAGATGAATAAAAAATTAAGGCGTATCGCGCTTATAATTATTAGTGCGATATGCCTTATTGCACTTTTTTGTACGTTATTTTTTGTGTTTTTTGGCAATAACGATGAAATAAGTGAGCATAAAATTAAAAATAAGCTTGACGAAAGCATTGATATGGTTCCGTTTTATTCTGATGGAAATTTGCTTGCGTATAAAAACGGGGAGATAATAACTCTTGCGCAAGACGTGTATGATAAAAATGCTACTGATCCGCTTTATACTGCCGACTACGCGCTTGATAAAAACGGTAACGTGCTTTTTGTTTCGGATAATAAACTTTATCTTAATAAAGA
>JAZSMS010000114.1:0-2196 GCA_045536015.1 Clostridia bacterium | reverse complement strand
CATAGCAACCAATTCTTTTCAATGGCTTTTTTATTTATTTTTTGACACTTTTGATACTTTTTTAATAAAATGTTAACATTTTTTACCGTTTATGGAAAAAAATAAAAACCTACTTGATCTCAGTAGGTTTTTGTTCTTTTGTTACGCTTTTATTCTTTCAATATCAGCACCGAGGCTTTGTAGTTTTTCGACAATTTTTTCATAACCTCTGTCAATATACTGAACGCCGCTTATTGTGGTTGTGCCCTCAGCCATAAGTCCTGCTACTATCAACGCTGCACCGCCGCGAAGGTCGGGCGCTTCAACCTCGGCACCGTGAAGCACACTAACGCCATCGATAATGGCAACGCGCTCGGTATAGTCAACGTTTGCACCCATAAGTGCAAGCTCATCTAAATGGCGGTAGCGTTGTTCAAAAATAGTTTCTACAATTTTGCTTGTTCCGTCTGCAACAGTCAAAAGTGCCGAAAACGGTTGCTGAAGGTCGGTAGGAAATCCGGGATAAACCATAGTTTTAATATTAACGGCTTTGGGATGCTTATCTTCGGGCATAGGAATAACGCGGATTGTATCTTCGCCCTCTTCTATTTTGTAGCCCGCTTCACCAAGCTTTGCCGAAAGCGATTCCATGTGGAACGGAATACAGTTTTTAATTAAAATATCACTTCTCGTAGCCGCCGCTAAAATCATCCACGTTCCCGTTTCTATCTGGTCGGGAATTAAAGTATAATTGCACGAATGAAGCTGTTTAACGCCACGGATACGGATAATATCCGTTCCTGCGCCCTTTATGCGTGCGCCCATATTGTTTAAAAAGTTTGCAACCTCAATAACGTGGGGCTCTTTTGCACAGTTAAATATAGTGGTATTACCCTCTGCCTTAACTGCGGCAAGCATTATATTTATCGTAGCGCCAACCGAAACAACGTCAAGGTACACCTCAGCGCCTGTAAGCACGGGTGCGGAAATATCAACAACGCGCGTTTGCTTTACCGTTGCACCAAGCGCCTTAAATCCCTTTAAGTGCTGGTCAATAGGACGCTTGCCTATATAGCATCCTCCCGGAGGGGGAACAACCGCATGGCCAAAGCGCGCTAAAAGCGCACCCATCAAATAATATGATGCGCGCATTTTTCTTGTAAGGCTTTCTGAAGGCGAAACAGAATTTACGCCCGAGGGGTCGATAGTTATCTGTCCCGGAACCGAAAGGTCAACCTTTGCACCAAGCGAACGCATAGTTTCGGCAATAACCTTAACGTCTTCAATTTCGGGAATATTATCAATAACGCATACACCGTCAGAAACAAGTGCCGCAGGTATAATTGCAACAGCCGCATTTTTTGCGCCGCTTACACATACTTCACCTTTCATACGGATTCCGCCGTTAATTCGAAGTTTTTCCAAAGTTAATCGTCTGCAAAATGGGCAGACTTCCTCCGTTTTCAAAAATGTTACTTTTGTAGTATACCATTATTGTTACATTTTTGCAATATTTCTTTTATAAAAAGTATAAATTTTTTTGTCGCAGTCAATAATCAATGCACAGGAGTTGATTTTATGAAAAAATTTGTTGCTTGTTTATTGCTTATTGCGTGTGTGCTTTGTCTTATTGTTTGCAATAACAAAAAGAAGGATATAGTGCGGATACATATCGTTGCCGAGGACAATTCTGCAATAGCGCAGGAAAACAAATTACTTGTGCGCGATAAAATAAACGAGTTTATCTACCCCTTGCTTAAAAATTGCAAAAGCAAGGATGAAGCACTTTTTGTTTTAAGTGAAAATTTGGAGCAGATAGAAGAAATTGCAAAGGAATATTCGCTTTTTGGCGCTTCGGTTACGCTTAAAAAAGAAAGCTTTCCCGAAAAAACGTACGGCGACAAGTCTTACCCGGCAGGCGAATATTCGGCACTTATGGTCAGGCTTGGCAAAGCACAGGGGCAAAATTGGTGGTGCGTTGCTTTTCCTCCAATGTGCTATTCTTCCGGCGAAAAAGATGATAGCAAGGTAGAATATCGCTCGTTTTTTGTCAGTTTACTTGAAAGGTTAGGTATCTTATGAAAAAAATTATTGCATTTTTTCTTGTGTTTTTAATGCTTTTTTCTTATGCAGGCGCAGTAACGCTTACGCTTGGGTCGCGCGGCGAAGAAGTAAAGCAGCTTCAACAGGCGCTTATCGAGCGAGGGTATCTGCAGG
>JAZSMS010000153.1:0-8935 GCA_045536015.1 Clostridia bacterium | reverse complement strand
GTTCGCGATCCCCAACACGAGAAAATCCCATCATCTTTGGTCTTGTGCAACGGTCAAGCAGATCCTCACCAATCCCACCTATCTCGGACATCTTGTGCAGATGCGGACGACTACGCTGTCCTACAAGAACAAGAAAACCGTAAAACGGGATCCGGAGGATATGGTGTGGGTGTATAACACCCACGAAGCCATTGTAAGCCAAGAACTGTGGGACAAGTGCCGTGAGATGGAGGCGTCGGTAAGTCAGGGCAAGAAGAACCGCACGGGCGTTGTATTGCCCCTTTCGGGACTTGCCTACTGCGCGGACTGCGGAGCGAAAATGCACTCGGGCTGGAACAATACCCGACATAAGCGAACCGATCCGCGAACCTACCACCGCAATCACTTCAATTGCGGAAGTTACACAAAGTTCCAGGGGCGTACCTGTTGCAGTCATTACATCAAGATGGCAACGCTGGAACAGATCGTATTAGAGGACATACGTTCCAAGATACAACTTGTGGAAACCGATGAAGCGGAAGCGAGGGCAGCATTTTTGAAACGGTGCGATCTTGTATTGTCCGAGGAAGCCATGTGGGACAGAAAGCGAACGAGTCAAATCCTTCGCAGAACGGCAGAGCTTGACAAACTGATCTCGTCTGTTTATGAGGATAAGGTCAGCGGTAAGATCCCCGAGGATATTTGTGTCGGTCTTTTGGAAAAGTATCAGGCGGAGAAGCTGAAACTGCAGAATGAACGCTCCGAGATCGAGAAACGACAGGCTGACACCACGAAGGAAAGGGCAAACGTTGACGAGTTTATTTCCCGTCTGAAAACCTATCTGACCATTCCCACACTTACTCGTGAGATGTGTATGGAGCTGATCGAGTTCGTAACGGTTGACAAATGCCCCGGCAAATACAGCAAGGAACCACGTGAAATCCACATCTACTACAAACTGATCGACAAAACCCCACCACCTGAGAAAAAATATCTTAGTACACCAACATGTGAGGATTGTTGATATTCACTACCTCTAATATCTACGTTCACATCTTCAAAGAATAAAAAGCCAAGATGGCTGAATCTATCGAGCACGATTTGCTTTAATCAAAAAGGACGGTTCAATTTGTAAAGAATTGAGCCGTCCTATTTACTTTTCACCGTTTTTATAGTATAATACAACTAATAGATAAACTTGAATTTGACGATAAATTAAGATGATTGCTTGCTTGAAGGTGTGCTATGGAGGTGCGTTGTGATTTTTAACAATATAATCAACCATTTGAAACTTTGGTGTAGAAACAAAGCAGAGGCTTATCATAAGGCTTACGGACAACACGGCGGTATTACATATGTGGGTTATCAAGTCGCATATGAACTGGAATTTAAGTTATCGACACTCATAGACAAGTCATTTGAAAGTATCGAAGATTTAAAAGGAGCGGTTTTAAATTTTATTGATGTGCATTATGAACCCTCTGTTTTAAAACCTCAAAACAGTTTGGCGAAACATATTATTGAAAAAACGAATCGAGAGTTTTGTGGATTTTTTGAAGAAGTTTTATTAAACAAAGATACTCTTGCATTGGTGGATATACCATATAATCGAGTGATTATTGGTTCGGAAGCTACTGCATTGAAAGATAAATTTTGCTCTGTTTGGGGATATGTAAATACATCGTTGTGGTTTCCGCTTATGGGCGATGAGCCGAAAGAGATTTCGGAAAAATTCTTTGTTATGTTTGACTATTTCGAGCCGTATATGAAGCAGTTTGAACAGATCATAGGTCTTCCTCAAACACATATGTACAGTTATGGTGAAAACTTTTTTAGACCGCAAAATTGCATTGAAACTGTTGAATTGATTGAATATGGTGAACACGAAACGATTTATACTGATAAAGAATTTTCTTGGGCAATATATTTTTCTCACGAAAACACCGTTTCGTTTGCGGGATCAATAGTCCCAAAGGTGAAAGAACTTCTGTCAAATGAAAAAGAGCATTGGGACAAGTTCGAATGGAATTGGGTAGAAGAATAAACAAATAAGAATTTGTCGAGCTGAATAGGCGTTAAGCGTTGGTGTGATTTTGGTGCAAATTTGGTGCAGATTTGGTGCAACACTTTATGCGACGATAATCACGATATTCACGATATCACACGGTATTGCTAAAACTCCAAGAGATAATCACTTATCTTACAGAGTATTCAAAAACCCCGAAACCATTACGGTTTTCGGGGTTTTCTTTATGCCTCGATTTTTGCTTTGGTGCAAATTATTTTAAAAGGACTATGACACACGAAATGTCATAGTCCTTTTGATTATTGATTCCAAAAGTTAAATTGCACCCATTTCTTTCATCGCATCGATATATGTGTCTGCTTCTCCGTTTGGGTTTGCTTTTTGGGTTGCCTCAATATCATACCAAGCACATTCAAGGCCGTGAATTATGATAGGAAGTGGTATTTTGAATTGGTTTTCAACAAAACCCTCTTCTTGCAATTTCTTCGCAACATTGGCAGCGATTCCAATTAATTCGTAATGACCAATAGGACCTTTTCCGATGTAATTGTATTCCTCATCGTACATATTATCCATATCTTCAAAACCAATATTTTCAATGCCCTGTTCTGCATACCACTTATACAAAGCTTCGGTGCATTCATCAGGTTCAACAATGTCAATTATGCTTGTTTCGTCCTGTCTCCAAAAAGCATAGTTCCATCTTTCTTCATCAAGTGGACCCGCTCCCTCGCAATCTGATTCGGTATTATAACTAATAGCCCAAGTTGATACATTGGTGAAATTCTTAAACTCGTATGCCTCATTAGAATAGACGAAAAATGAAATAGCATAAATGCCGTCCTCATCCCAATTTGACATTTCAGATTTGACCTTGTCATACAGCATTTTTTCAATATCAATCATACTTTAACCTCTTAATACTAAATGGGTTTGTTTTATTATAGCATAGAAATATGAAATTTTCAATATAAGAAGATTACTAGAAATAAAAAATGTTTACGTAACAATAGATCATAAATTATAACATATCTTACAACTAATTTTAATAATTCTAAAATTTCACATAAAAACTGATGGATAAGACATATATTTTTTTGAAAGGAGAAGAAGATATGAAAAAAATTATATGTTTTATTTTAATTGCGTGCACACTTTTGATGTGCTCGTGTAATAATAATGAGGCACAAGAGACGGAAAATGCAGGCATAAGCTTTTTGGCGGTTGACGGTGTAAGCGGACTTCCGATAGAAAATGTAAAGATTGTTTTACCGGAATATAAAAAGGCGTTTTATACAGATAGTGACGGTAGGGTAGAAGAAACTAAAATAAACGTGCTTTATGATACTCGCAGTGAAAAAATGTTGCTTCAGGAATATGGAACGTTTACTGTGCTTGCGTATAAAGAAGAGTATAATGACTATGCTCTTTTTTACGCACAGGCGACAGAATTTGAATCTAGAAGAATAAAAATTTATATGTTTAAAAAGGATACGCCGCTAGGTAACGGTGCGCCTCTTGCAACAATAGAAAGTCCTGACAAAAAATGGGTGGAAAATGTGGTGGAAAAATACAGAAATTTTGAATAAATGTAAATATTTATGCAAAAAATTTACAATTAAATTTTAAAAAATGCTTGACAAGGTTTTTTCTGCAAGAAAAAATTCATACAAATAATAGTTATCCACAGGTGTGGATAACTTTGTTTTCATCTGTGGATAAGTTCATAAATGCGATAAAATCGAGGAAAAAGCTGTGGATAACTTTTGGTCAAAATAAAAAGTTATCCACCGATATGTGTAAAAACGTAGTAAAATGCGCAAAAACGCGGTGGATATCTTTTTTTGGCTTAAAATGTAAAAAAAGTGTTACAAAAATGTCTGTTTTGCAATAAGCAACAAAAAATTTGCAAAAAAATTATGTATACATTATTCATTTTAAAAAGGGTGATATTTATTAAAAATTTATTAAGATTGTTAGTGGTTGTAACGTTGATTCTTGCTATAATAACTGCACCAATACCGACGGTAAAAAGTAAAACGGTGCTGCTTGATTTTCCACTTTTAAACTTTTGTATCGTTTTAGATGCAGGCCATGGAGGAGAGGATGGGGGCGCAATAGGAATAAACACGCTTGTGCGCGAAAAGGATATAAATTTAAAAATTGTAAACAAACTTGCAATGCTTTTTGAAAGCGCAGGTGCCCGCGTTGTTTTAACGCGTAATGACGAAAATTCACTTTGCGCAGGAAAATATAACAAGCTTGAGGATATGCGTGCACGAAAAAAGGTAATTGACGAAAATCAACCGTACATAGTTATAAGTGTGCACTGCAATAGCTTTCCGCAAAGCAAAAACGTACAAGGCGCGCAGATGTTTTATCTTCCGACAAGTGAATCGGGAAGACTTCTTGCAGAGCAAATTCAAAAAAGCATACAAACAAACGTTGATGCTGATAACAAACGCGAAGTAAAAGGCGAAGACTTTTATATGCTAAAGTGTGCAAATTCTACAAGCGTTATGATTGAGTGCGGTTTTTTATCTTCGCCACAAGAAGAAAAATTGCTTTGTGATGACGAATATCAAAATATGCTTGCCTACGCCGTTTTTGACGGAACAAGCAACTATATAAATTCTTTGCGACCGCAAAACGAATAGTTTGCACCTTAATTGCGTTATATAAATATAATGCAATAGGGGGTGCAATATGGATAGTTTTGTCCTTATGGCGATGCTTGCAACACTTGGCACTTGGCTTTTAACGGCGCTTGGTGCGGCAACAGTTGCCTTTTTTAAATCACCAAACCCTAAATTGTTAAATTTGACGCTTGGGTTCGCCTCGGGCGTAATGATAGCGGCAAGCTTCTGGTCATTGCTTCTTCCTGCACTGGAAGGTGCTGACGAAAACGGAAAAAATGCATTTTTTGTTTTAACTGCAGGCTTTTTGGTTGGTGCAGGATTTATGTATTTTTCGGATAAAGTAGTCTGCTATGCGCAAAGCAGGATGGCAAAGCCAAATAAATCAAATGAAAAAGTAAACAGAATAATAATGCTTGTTTTGTCAATAACATTGCATAATATTCCAGAGGGGCTTGCAGTTGGCGTTGCATTTGGTGCACTTAAATTCACTGATTTTACATCAGAAGCCTTGCTTGGTGCTTTTAGCGTTGCACTTGGCATTGGTATTCAGAATTTTCCCGAAGGTGCGGCTGTTTCGCTTCCGCTAAGGCGCGAGGGGTATTCGAGATTAAAAAGCTTTTTTGTGGGGCAGGCTTCGGCTATGGTAGAGCCTGTTGCGGCTGTTATTGGTGCATTTTTGGTTGTATATATAAAGGGAATTTTGCCGTTTGCGCTTTCGTTTGCGGCAGGGGCGATGGTGCTTGTTGCAGTGCACGAGCTTATACCCGAATGTCAAAAAATGCAAAGTGAGAAGCCTTATCTTGCTACTATGGGGATAATTTCAGGGTTTGCGGTTATGATGCTTTTAGACGTGGCATTAGGTTAAATCAGGTGCGTATTTTTACGCACCTAATTTTTTACTGTACAATAAAAGAAAAATTTGCTATAATCATTAAGATAAACAGGAGATTATTATGATTATTGCAAACGACCAAAAATTTGATATTTTATCGGCACGCCAGCTTAATCCGCTTGTGCTTGCCTCGGTTGGCGATGCGGTTTACAGCTTGCTTATTCGTGCTCATATCGTAGCAAACCACGATTTAAACGCGCATAAGCTTCATTCGCGTGCGGCAAACCTTGTTTGTGCGGTGGCGCAAAAGGATGCGTTTTATGCTATCGAAAGGTTTTTGACGGAGGATGAGGCGTATATTGCAAAACGTGGAAGAAACTCACACCCGCCAACAATACCTAAAAATGCTGATATTTCAGATTACCGCACTGCTACGGCACTTGAGGCTGTATTTGGCTTTTTGTATCTGATTTCTGAT
This sequence comes from Clostridia bacterium, assembly GCA_045536015.1. Classification (GTDB taxonomy): domain Bacteria; phylum Bacillota; class Clostridia; order Christensenellales; family QALW01; genus JAZSMS01. The sequence goes on along the minus strand of JAZSMS010000153.1, from coordinate 2,981 downwards.
GAAAAAAGAATAGAAGAACTGTTTAATTTAATTTTGGAGAAAGAAAATGAAAAACAATTATAATAGAGATTTTAATAAAAAGAAAAACTTTAACCGCGACGGCAGAGAGTTTAAAAAAGAGTTTAAAAAGGACTTTAAAAAGCCTGATTTTAAGCGTGAAGAAAAGCCCGAACGCTTTGCTAATCGCGAGCAGGCGGAGATGCCCGAAAACGTTTTAGAGGGCAGAAATCCTATCAGAGAAGCCTTAAAAGCGGGTAGAAGTATCGAAAAGCTTTTAGTTGCCCAAGGTGAGATAGAGGGCTCGGTTAAAGAGATAGTTTATAATGCAAGAGTAAACGGCGCTATTATTCAAGAGGTTGAACGCACACGCCTCGATACAATTTCTGTTACAGGTGCTCACCAAGGTCTTATTGCCTTTGTTGCAGCGGCAAAATACTATGAGGTTGAAGATATTCTTGCTTATGCTGATGAAAAGGGCGAAAAGCCGTTTGTTATCGTGCTTGACGGCATATGCGATCCGCAAAATTTAGGCGCAATAATTCGTTCGGCAGAATGTGCAGGTGCGCACGGTGTTATCATTCCTTCGCGCCGTGCAGTTGGTCTTACACCCGTTGTTGCAAAGTGCTCTGCAGGCGCAGTTGAGTATATGCGCGTTGCAAAGGTTACTAATATTTCGCAAACGATCGAAAAGCTTAAAAAAGCAGGCCTTTGGGTTTACGGCGCATCTATGGAGGGCGAAAATTATTCGCGCGTTAAAATGGACGGTGCAGTTGCGCTTGTTATTGGTGCAGAGGGCGAGGGACTTTCGCAACTTGTTAAGAAAAATTGCGATCAGCTTGTTTCGCTTCCGCAAAGAGGAAAAATTGATTCGCTTAACGCTTCTGTTGCGGCAGGAATTCTTATCTACGATTGTCTTCGTCAGCGTGGTGATAATTAATGCTTACTGACGAACAGCTTGCGTTAGCTGCAAAATCAGGAGATACCGTTGCGTATGAAGCGCTTTTAAAAAAGTATAAAGGTCTTGTTTGTAAAAAGTGTAAGGCATATTACGTAGAAAATTCTTCTAAAGAAGACGTTGTGCAAGAAGGAATGATAGGCTTGTTTTTTGCAATACGCGACTTTGATGAAAAAAAGAACACCTCGTTTGCGGCGTTTGCTTCTATTTGCATTAAAAACAGACTTGTTTCCGTCGTAAAGCAAAACACACGCAAAAAGGATATTCCGCAAAAAAAACGCGTTTCGCTTGAAGATACGGTAGGTGATAAGGACGGAAGATATACTCTTGCCGAAATTTTAAAAAACGATAAGCTTACTCCCGAAGAAAAGCTTATTTCGGATGAAATAATTTCAAGCATGCGCTTGCGTGTTGACAAAACTCTGTCAATGCGCGAAAAAAAGGTGCTTGGTGAGTATTTAAAAGGCAAAAGTTATGAAGAAATTGCAATTGCGCTTGATATGGATAAAAAAAGCGTAGATAATGCAATGCAACGAATACGAAATAAAATAAAAAAGCGGTAGATTTATCTACCGTTTTTAACTTTAATAAAGCAGCATAAAAAAAGCGGCATTTAATGCCGCTTTTAATTATTTAAGGTTATTCTTTAAAGTATCAAGTTCGTCAAAGAGTTCTGCAGGAACTCTGCCAAGCTTATTGAAGAATTCTTCAATGCCTACAGCTTCTTCTGCCCAAAGCTCTTTATCAACGTTTAACAAGCCTTCAACAGTTTCGGTTGTGATGTCAAGACCTTCGATATTGATATCTTCTGCCTTGGGAACAAAGCCGATAGCAGTTTCGTCTGCGTCAGCTTTGCCTTCGCAACGGTCAAGAATCCACATTAAAACGTGCATATTGTCACCAAATCCGGGCCAAATGAAATGACCTTCGTCGTCAGTGCGGAACCAGTTAACGTTAAAGATTTTGGGAGCCTTGTCGCCAAGCTTTTTGCCCATATCAAGCCAATGTGCAAAGTAATCGCAAGCATTGTAACCGATAAAGGGAAGCATAGCCATAGGATCGCGGCGAACAACACCAACTGCACCTGCAGCTGCAGCTGTAGTCTCACTAGCCATAGTTGAACCTACGAATACACCGTGCTGCCACGAACGTGACTGATATACTAAGGGAGCAGTTTTAGCACGTCTGCCACCAAAGATGATTGCCGAAACGGGAACGCCTGCACCTGAATTAAAGTCGTCCTTAGCTAAGCAGGGACAGTTGATAGCGGGCGCTGTAAAACGGCTGTTGGGATGTGCGGCATAGGTTGACTTGTCCTTCTTGTCAAACTTAGCCTTGTCCCAAGCATTACCCTTCCAGTCGATAAGGTTTTCGGGAGCCTCTTTTGAAAGACCTTCCCACCAAACAGTGTTATCGTCAGTGTTAAGTGCAACGTTTGTAAAGATAGCGTTTTTCTTTGTGCTTTCAAGAGCATTAAAGTTGCTATGTGCATTGGTTCCGGGAGCAACGCCAAAGAAGCCGTTTTCGGGGTTGATAGCCCAAAGTCTTCCGTCTGCACCAACTCTAATCCAAGCGATATCATCACCTACGCACCATACTTTATAGCCCTTTTCTCTGTAGAGTTCGGGGGGAATGAGCATTGCGAGGTTGGTCTTTCCGCAAGCAGAGGGGAAAGCCGCAGCAATGTATTTAACTTCGCCTTGGGGATTTTCAACGCCGAGGATAAGCATGTGTTCAGCCATCCAGCCTTCGTTCTTGCCTTGGAATGATGCAATACGAAGAGCAAAGCACTTCTTACCTAATAAAACGTTTCCGCCGTAACCGGAGTTAACAGACCAAATAGTGTTATCTTCGGGGAAGTGAAGAATATATCTCTTTTCAGCATCGAGGTCTGCCTTTGCGTGAAGACCGCGAACGAAATCGTTGCTGTCGCCTAAAGCGTCTAAAACGTTTTGACCTACTCTGGTCATTATCTTCATAGAGAGAACAACGTAGATTGAATCGGTGATTTCAATACCGATCTTTG
>JAZSMS010000013.1:0-3753 GCA_045536015.1 Clostridia bacterium | reverse complement strand
GGTTGTCTTCCCTAAGACCGCTTGGCCTCCGACTTGGATATTTTCCATACCGGTAACGTAGCGCATCATACGCTCGATTCCCATGCCAAAGCCCGAGTGCTGACACGAGCCAAATCTTCTTAAATCTAAATACCACGAATAATCCTCGGGATTTAAACCAAGCTCTTCAACACGCTTCATTAAAACGTCGTAACGCTCTTCCCTCTGGCTTGAACCAACAATTTCGCCAAGACCCGGGAATAAAAGGTCGGTTGCGGCAACGGTTTCGTTATCGTCATTTAGACGCATATAAAAGCTTTTGCACTCCTTGGGATAATCGGTAACAAAAACGGGCTTTTTATAAACAACGTCAGCAAGATACTTTTCGTGCTCGGTTTGAATACCTGTGCCCCACTCGGCAGGAATATCAAACTTTTGTCCGCTTTCGTTTAATACTTTTAGTGCCTCACGGTACGAAATACGGGCAAAATCGCTTTCTACCGTATGCTTTAACTTTTCGATAAGCCCCTTTTCCATAAACTTATCAAAGAATTCAAGCTCGTCAGGACAATGCTCTAAAACGTACGAGATAACGTACTTAGAAAGTCCCTCAATAGTATCCATAAGGTCATTTAAGTCAGCAAAAGCCATTTCGGGCTCTACCTGCCAGAACTCTGCAGCATGACGGGGTGTATTACTGTTTTCGGCTCTAAAGCAGGGACCAAAGGTATAAACCTTGCGGTGACTCCAAATAAACGGCTCAACGTTAAGCTGACCGCTAACAGTCATAAACGCCTGCTTACCAAAGAAGTCCTTTGACCAATCAACACTGCCGTCAGGCAAGCGCGGAGGATTTTCGGCATCCATTGTTGAAATTCTGAACACCTCGCCTGCACCTTCACAGTCACTTGCGGTTACGCAGGGCGTTGCAATATAAACAAAGCCGTTTTCCTGCAAATATTTGTGCACAGCAAACGTAAGCACCGAGCGTACTCTGAACACTGCCGCAAACGTATTTGTTCTTGGACGAAGGTGTGCAACTGTGCGAAGATATTCAAACGAATGCTTTTTCTTTTGAATTGGGAAATCAGGCTCACTTGTGCCGTGAACAGTTATCTTTGTTGCGTGTATCTCAAGTGGCTGACGTGCCTCGGGCGTAAGCACAACGTTTCCTTCTACAATAAGGCAAGCAGAAACGTTTTGCTTTTCTACTAAATCAAAGTTATCCAGAGTTCTGTCAAAAACTATCTGAATGTTTTTTTGGCACGTTCCATCGTTAAACTCGATAAAGCCAAAATCCTTTGAAGCACGAATAGTGCGTACCCAACCTGCTACGCAAACTTTTTGCTCTTTATTTTGCAAAAATATATCTTTTACAAGATCGGTTTTCATAAAACTACCTCAATAAAAATTTATACCGTTATTATACGCTTAAAACAGTATTTTTGTCAAACGCTTACTTTTGATAAAAAGGCTTTTAATCTTAAAGATTTGGGATTATCAAACACTTCTTGCGCGCTGCCCTGTTCTTCTATTATGCCCTCTGACATAAATATTACTCTGTCAGAAACATCGCGCGCAAACTGCATTTCGTGCGTAACTACTATCATTGTCATTTGTGAATCTTTAAGCGAGCGTATTACCTTTAAAACCTCGCCCGTTAATTCGGGGTCAAGGGCACTTGTAGGCTCATCAAAGCAAAGTATTTCGGGCTTTAGAATAAGTGCGCGTGCAATAGCCACACGTTGTTGTTGACCGCCCGAAAGCTCGCAAGGATAATTGTCTATCTTATCCAAAAGTCCAACGCGCTCGATAATTTCAAGTGCTTGCACCCTAATTTCTTCCTTGCTGCCCTTATTTAAAAGCTGTGGTGCAAGACATACGTTTTCTAAAACCGTATACTGCGGAAACAGATTAAAGTTTTGAAAAACAAGTCCAAAGTGATTATAATTTTCTTTTAATGCCTTCTCGCTTGTCTTTTGTCCATCTTTAAAAATAATTTCATCTCCGACAGAAATTACTCCCGTATTTGCAACCTCAAGCGAGTTAAGACAACGCAAAAGCGTAGTTTTTCCGCTACCTGAGGTGCCGATTATAGAAAGCACCTCGCCCGAAGATAAATCAAACGAAATATCCTTTAAAACTTCGGTTTTTCCAAAGCATTTTGAAATATTTTCTACCTTTAAAATAACACTCATTATTATTTACCCCCTAAAATAATCGAGTTTTTTCTCAATATATCCAAATAAAAGCGTAAGCGCTCCGTTGAATATAAGGAAAAATGCGCCCGTATAGAAAAGGGGCCATATAACACCTTCGGTTGCAAAGTTTTGCGCGGCAAAAAGAATTTCGCCAAGTGCAATAGTTCGTGCAAGTGAAGTATCTTTAACAAGCGTTATAATTTCGTTACTCATAGGCGGAACTATTCTTTTTATAACCTGCAAAAGCACAACCTTGAAAAACACCTGACTTTTTGTTAAGCCAAGCACCTGACCTGCTTCCCACTGACCGCGCGAAATACTTTCTATTCCACCACGATAAATCTCGGAAAAATAGCAGGCATAGTTGATTACAAAGGCTATAATTGCCGCCATCATTCTGTTGCGCATAGGCATGCCAAACACAAGACCTGGTACGTATAAAACAACAAAAAGCTGGAGCATCAGAGGAGTACCTCTGATGATCCAGACAAACGTTTTAACTAAATACTTTAATGGTTTGAATTTTGACATAGAGCCCAGGGTTACTACTAAACCTAAGGGTATTGCAAATAAAAGCGTTTCGGCAAATAATTTGCAGTTCTCTAAAAAGCCTACAAGCAACTCGATCGTTACTTGTGTAAATTCCATTTTACTCTCCTAATTAGTTAGCTTTAACTACCTTAACCTGCTTATTCATCATATAAGGTATTGAAATGCTCATTTTTTCTGCGCGATCTTCGTCAATGGTCATACCGTTCCAGATGCAGTCGATATTCTTTGCCTTAAGCTCGGTTTCCTTTGAATTCCAGTCAATTACCTGGAATTCTGCTTCAACGCCAAGAATGTCACAAACTGCCTTTGCAAATTCGGTTTCAAAACCAATAAGCTCGCCAGCATCATCTTTATAGTTCATAGGTGCAAAAAGAGTAATACCGATAATCATTTTGCCCTTGCCGGAAATGTATGCCCAGTCAGAATCTTCTTCACTCTGTGTAAAGGGTTCGGTTTCTTTAGTTGCGGTTACAAGTTCGTCAAGCTTATATTTCTTTGCAATTTCTGCAAGCTTGCCGTTTGCTTTAAGAGTCTTGATAGCCTCGTTAACCTTATTGGTAACGTCAGAGCCTTTTCTGAAAGCAATACCGTATTCTTCTTCGCTATAACCGGTGCCCTCTACCTTAAGGTCAGCAAAGTCAGTACCTTCGCCGATTGAACCGATAGAAGCAACGTAGTCAACAATAGCAACGTCAGCAGTGCCTGCCTTAACTTCCATAAGAGCCTTTGTCATAGTGTCAACTGCAGTATAGCTGTAGCCCTTTTTAAATGCATCATTTGTCTGAGCAACTTCTTCACCTGCCGAGCCCTGCTCTGCAACGATGATAAGGTTCTGTTTAGGTGTGCAGCCTGCAAATGCACAAACAACAAGTACTAAAACTGCGATAAATGCTATAAGTTTTTTCATTTTTTATTCCTCCAAATTTTTTTAAATTTTATCACTTTATCACGCTAAAGTATTTTATGTATATACTATATACTATACTTGTTTTTCTGTCAACCCTTTTTTTCTCTAAAGAAT
>JAZSMS010000157.1:0-2734 GCA_045536015.1 Clostridia bacterium | reverse complement strand
CTTCGCTTTTTAAATGAAGATCCCTGGGAGCGCCTCAGAGCACTAAAAAAGGCGCTTCCCAATACAAAATTGCAGATGCTTCTTCGCGGACAAAACCTTTTAGGTTACCGCCATTATGCCGATGACGTTGTTGATAAGTTTATTCAAAAGAGCGTTGAAAATGGTATAGAGGTTGTAAGAATTTTTGATGCTCTTAACGACCTTCGCAACATGGAGCAGGCTGCTAAAAGCGTTAAAAAATACGGCGGTATTGCCGAGCTTGCTATGAGCTATACCGTAAGCCCCGTGCATACGCTTGACTATTTTGTTGACCTTGCAAAGCAGATGGAGCAGCTTGGTGCTGACACCATTTGTATTAAGGATATGGCAAACCTTTTGCTTCCTTACGATGCTTACGAGCTTATTTCGCGCATTAAAAAAGAGGTTAAGCTTCCCGTTCACTTCCATACCCACAACACAAGCGGTACGGGTGGTATGACCATATTAAAGGCTGTTGAGGCAGGTGTTGATATCGTTGATACGGCGCTTTCGCCCTTGGCAGAAGGTACAAGCCAGCCCGCAACAGAATCACTTGTTGCAACGCTTCAGGGTACTGCTCGCGATACAGGCATTGACCTTAAAAAACTTGTTGAGGCAAGCGAGCCCTTTAAAAAGGCAGCTAACAGATTAAAGTCCGATGGTATTTTGGATCCCAAGGTTTTAGCTGTTAATATCAATACGCTTATTTATCAGGTTCCCGGCGGAATGCTTTCTAACCTTTTAAATCAGCTTAAAGAAGCGGGCAAGGAAGACAAGCTTGAAGAATGTCTTGCTGAGGTTCCAAACGTTCGTAAGGATTTTGGTTATCCTCCGCTTGTAACCCCCACAAGCCAGATTGTTGGTACGCAGGCAGTTTTAAACGTGCTTTGCGGCGAGAGATACAAGATGGTTACAAAGGAATCAAAGGCACTTTTAGCAGGTGAATACGGTAAGCTTCCTGCACCTGTTAACGAGGACGTTCGCAAAAAATGTATAGGAGATACGCCAGTTATTACGTGTCGTCCTGCCGACAACCTTGAGCCTGAATTTGAAAAACAGCTTGAGGCAGTTAAGCAATGGTCGGATAAGGAAGAGGATGCGCTTAGCTATGCGCTTTTCCCGCAGGTTGCGACTAAATTTTTTGAAAATAGAAAAAAACAACAGGAAGGCACAAAAGAAGGCATAAAAGTTACTGTTAGAGAAATTTGAGGTTTTTATGGCTGCAGATTTTAGTGAAAAAATAGAACTTGCATATAAAAAAATGAGCAAGGGCCACAAGAGAATAGCTGATTATATCGTTTCTAATTACGACAAGGCAGCGTTTATGACTGCAAATAAGCTTGGCAAAAACGTTGGCGTTTCAGAATCTACTGTGGTCAGATTTGCTATTTGCCTAGGATATGAGGGCTATCCGCAGCTTCAACACGAGCTTCAGGAAATGATTCGTAGCCGCTTGACCGGCAGTCAGCGTATGGCACTTAACGATGATATTCCTGATAATAAAATTTTTGAAAAAGTGCTTAAAACCGATATAAATAATATAAGAACGACACTTAACGAGCTTGACAGAGAACAGTTTGAAAAGACGGTTGAAGTATTGCTTTCAGCAAAGCGTGTGTACGTTATGGGCGTGCGCTCGGCAGAGGCTATTGCAACTTTATTAAGTAATTATCTTGACTTTATGCTTGGTAACGTTCGCTGCTTACAAAGCTCGTCAAGCGATACTATCGAACAACTTATACACATTTCGCCTGACGACGTGTTTATTGGTATAAGCTTTCCGCGTTATTCTATGCGCACGGTAGAGGCAATGCGTTTTGCAAAATCACGCGGTGCTACTTGCGTAGCAATTACCGACAGTGCTTTTTCGCCTCTTGCCGAAATTGTTGACATAAAAATGGAGGTTCATTGTAATACCGCTTCGTTTGCTGATTCGCTTGTTGCTCCGCTTAGTGTTATAAATGCGTTTTTAGCGGCTATAAGTCAAAAGAAAAAGGCAGAGCTTTCCGAATCGTTAAACGAGATGGAAAAGATATGGAACCAAAGCAATTTTTATGAAACAAACTAAAGTTTATGTTATAGGCGGTGGCCCTGCAGGCATAATGGCGGCTGCAAAAGCGGCACAGGATGGGGCAGATGTAACGCTTGTAGAAAAAAATCAAAAGCTTGGAAAAAAGCTTTTTATAACAGGCAAGGGCAGATGTAACGTAACTAATAATTGCGAGATAGAAAACTTTTTTGCTTCAATTGCCCATAACCCCAAGTTTTGTTATTCTGCACTCTATTCGTTTACTCCGCAGGATACAATGCGGCTTATCGAGCAAAACGGAACGCCGCTTAAAACCGAGCGCGGTTTGCGTGTTTTTCCGCAAAGTGATAAATCAAGCGACATTATAAAAGCGTTTGAAACACTTTTGAGAAAGAATAACGTAAAAGTTTTACTTGATACTAAATTAGAAGATATTTTTATTTGCGACGGCAAGATAAATGCTATTAAGTTAAACGGAAAAACCGTTGCTTGTGATAAGCTTATTTTAGCTCTTGGCGGCGCAAGCTACTCTTCATCGGGCTCGGATGGCGCGTGGAAGAAAATGCTTGAAAATTTAGGACACACGGTTGAACAATTTTCGCCAGCGTTAGTTCCGCTTAAAAGCAACGAAAAACTTATTTGCTCGCTTCAAGGACTTTCGCTTAAAAACGTTACGTTAAAGGCGTT
>JAZSMS010000016.1:0-14625 GCA_045536015.1 Clostridia bacterium | reverse complement strand
AAAATCGAATTAATGCGCGTTGATTACAGTGACATCACTTCATTTGCTTATTACATAAATGGCAAGTCTGTTTCTCAAGAAGAATATGATTCAGCTTATGATAAATTAAATTTAGAAAGTATTACTTGGGCTCTTTTTAACCCTAAAAACGCAAGCGACGCGGAAGAATTTAATAAAACAGCGCTCTCCAACGTTGCTTTATCCTCATTCTATAGTGACCAAATTGTAAAAACAGTTTCAAAAGAACAATTTAACAAAGATATTGAATGCTACTGTAATGACGAAAAAATAACGTTAGAGCCAGTATTTACAGGCATTCCCGTTAGTGCCATTGACACTTACAAAAAAAACTTTTTGTTTGTTGACGGAACGGTTATTCTTGACGCTTCAACCCAAAACGGTACAACGTATTTTAAAGTAGGTAAAGACGGTAAAATTTCTGCAACGGACACCGATTTTGAAAAGATAAATGAAGGAAGAGACAACAGCAAATACTATCCCGATCAAAAAGACGGTCTTGAAGGCATTGTCGGAAACAACGTTAAGATAATTCAAGAGGGCGAGCCCGGCAATTACGTACAATACCTGCACACGACAAAGGGCGAACGCATCAGCAAAGGATACGACAGCATCGGTTATTTCTATAACGGTCTTGCTATAATAACACAGGATAAAAAAGTAGGCTTAATTGACGAGCGTGGCAACGAGGTTTTAGCTCCATGTATCGCCTATGATACAATAATCTATCCGCCTAAGACAAGAGAATTTGGCCCTAACTTTATGACTGAAGATGCACTTATCCTTCCAATAGACGGAGAAATTGTAGTTATAAATATAAAAAGAACATATTCTCCGCAAAACAAAAGAATAGGTGTTGCTTTTATTGGATTCTATGAAAGCTATGATCAATATCAGCAAAAAATAAAATCTTCTCAGAATTTTTCTGATTTTCCGGCTTTAAGCAAATTGTCAGAAAAAGAATTTATCTCAACAAGCGATGGAACCGAGACATTTCTTATTATGCCTGCAGAATTGACTGCTTCGGTGAAAGTATACAAATTAATTCATGGCTATGATGAAACCATCAAAGAAGAAACTCTACAAAGTGAATTGTTATACGAAGCAAATAACGCAAACCCAATAGTTGTAAAATGCAATTTCAGCGACGTTGTTTCTGACGCTAAAATAGTAATCACATATAAAGACGGTTCTACCGTTGAGTTTACTACCGAGTGTGGAGGCCGCGGTGACGGATCGTTGTACTTTGTATCACAAAACAAAGAACTGCTTAACGATTTGACAAAGCGTTATTATTAAACCTTGCGCTAGCAAAAAAGCCGACTGATTGCCCAACTTCTCATAAGGAAGTTGGGCAGTTTTATTCGCCTACGGCGAGTTCTATTGCTTCGCAGTGATATTCGGCTATCGCCGAGTGGTATTCGCTACGCGAGTTTGGAGGCGAATAAAATATCACTGGAGCCGTAAGGCTTCAATATCACGATCGCGCACGCGATCATATCACTCCGACGAAGTCGGAATATAACTCTTCCTTTCTCTGCTGATTTGTTATATAATGAATAGGGGTATGGGCTTAGCCCTGTGCCTTTGTAATACAAAGGCGAAACTGGCGATAAAGCAAAACGACAAACAAGAATTTGATGAACGGAGAAAAGAATAATGAATAACAGTGTATCAAATTGGATTGATAAAATTTTGGATCAAGAAATTCCCAATACTGTTGTAGCTTTTTGCTTTAATCTTTATGAGGAATCCGATGGAAGCTGGGCAATGGAATTGGTTGGAACAGAACGCTTTGACCTTGAAGACGAGGACTGGGCATGCAATGAATTGACCGATTTTGGATCACGAGAGTGTTTGTATAATTGGGAAATGGAGTGTGAATGGGACGAAGCTTTAGAATATATGGTTAAAGAATTAAGCCAATATTTAGAAAATGGCAAATATGCAGAATTGCTGAAATCAAAAGATGGTGTTGGCGTTGGATTTGTAGATGGGAATATCGAAATTTTACACACTAAATAACGAACCCCCGATAGATTTTTCAAAATCTATCGGGGATTATTATTTGTTTTCTGCGAGTCAAATTCACATCTGAAGGCAAACTTCCTTATGAGAACCAGCCTTTTTAAGTCGGTTTTTTCTTATTCATCCTTTTTAATAAGGTCTATTATTGCTTTTGCTTTTTTTGACCAATCGTTATCAAGCGCCTCTTGGTTTAAAAGCGACATATATTCTTTATTATCCTTGTTGCTTAACGCCTTATCAATAAGCGCAACAAATTCGTCGTGATCGTGCCCTATTAAAACGCTTTTATACTTGCGGCACTCGTACATATCGGTAGTAATAATGGGCTTGTTAAGCGCCATATATTCAAACACCTTTACAGGACTTGTTGCCATTGTAATATCGTTTATTTTAAACGGAATAGTCAAAACGTCGCACTTTTTAGCGTAATTTTTAAGCACGCTGTAATCGCGGGGACCAAGGAAGTAAATGTTTTTTTCGTTTGAAATATTTTCGTCAAACGATTCGTCGTACTTGATACCAAAAAGCACTACGGAATATTTATCCGTTGCGGCAATTTTTTTAAGCAACTCATAGTCAAACCACTTTGCAAGCGCACCGTAATAGCACACTATCGGCTTACCCAAATCTAAAATCTGCTTAAATTCAGGCTCGAAAACAAAATCCTCGTCAAAGCTTTGGTAAAACGAAAAGTCTACGCCGTTAGACGAAACGGCAAGATTTTTGCTTCCACGCTTAGAAACAACGTCGTCCTTTAGCTTATCGGCAGTAACAACAACGTAAACGTCATCGTTTTGCATTGCAAATTCGTACTTATCGGCAATGTTTTGCGGAAGCTCCTTTGTGCCTGCAAGCTCGGGCGAAATATCGTCAATATATTCGTAAATAAAGCCAAAGCCCTGCGCCATATAATTTTTAATATTTTCTACCGTCAGCTTCCAGTCGGTAGAATAAAGCTGAATATATTTGGGCTTATTTACCTTTGCAAGCTCCTGCATTAAAATGCGGTTAAGCAAAATATTATTATAGTTTATTAAGTAAAGATTTTCGCTATGCTTTTTTATCGTTTTAACCTTGTCAGTCATTGTTGTAACCTCATATAAAACAAGGCACTTGCTTTTTGCAAGGTTATTGGCAATATGCTGCGGGCGCTGGAACAGCGGAACGTTATAGCCAAAGCTGCTGCGCCAAAGCACTATTCTGTCAACGTCGGATTGGTCAAAAATTTGCTTTATCTGCTTGCGGTATTTGCTTGGGTTAAAAAATACGGCAAAGCTTATTTTGTTTAAGTAGTTTGCAACGATATACGCATACAGCTTTTTTAAAAAGCCTAAAAAGCCGTACTTTTTATATACGTTTACAAGCTTAGAAAGTTTATCCTTCACAAAAAACCTCTTTTAGTTTATTTTTTCGGCAAGCTCTTTTGCCTTAAGCATAGAATCTTCCATAGAATTATATATCCACGCGCCGTATCTGCCTATTGTATAAACGTTGTTTTGCGCAAACTCCTGCTTAAGTGCATCAAGCTTTTTGTTTGTTTGCGTGTTGATATGCACGTACGCGGGGTCCATAATTATAGAGCAATATTCTTCCAAAACGGTCTGCTCGTCGGTTATGCCAAGCTTTTTAAGGTTTTCAAGTGTTTTTGTAAGCTGAAGCTCGATTTCCTGTGCAGAAATCTCCTGATTTTTACTATAACCTATTTCTATATACATACTAAGCTTTTGCTCGCCAAGAATGTTGTTGTAAAAGCCACAGCGATAGAAATTACAGTTTTTATCGGCAACGTAAAGCCAATGCTCATCCTTGCATTTTTCCGAAGCCTTGTTAAAGCCCAGATTAAACACAAGCACCTTGTTATACGACATTTCGTCAACAAGCTCATCCTGCCCGCCCGCAAGAATCAAAAAGCGGTTAAGCGGAATTGTGTTTATAAGGTATTGATATTTTACCTGCTCGCCATTGCTTAAAACTGCCGTTTTTGCGGCAAAATCAACGCTTTTAACCTCGGTATTAAGCATAACCTTATCTTTATCAAGCTGCGAATACAAAATATCAATAAAGCTTCCCGCACCGTTTTTAGGATACAAAAACGTTGCGTTGTACGAGTTTACCTCGTGCTTTTTCATATTTTTTATTATGGCTTCTTTGTCGGCATAGGGGAAAAATCTTCCCATAGCGTCAACGTCAAGCTCTTTTAAATCAATAGCGTATAACTTTTCGTTATATGGCTTTAAAAACTTTTCTACTATTGCCTTGCCAAACTTACCGTAAAGCATATCAAGAAAGTTATCGTACTTATCCTTTTCTTCCTTGTTAAAAAGGTCGTAAAGACAGTCGATAAACTCCTCTTTATCAAGCTGATGAATGTTTGTCTGAAACGGAAAGTCAATAAGCTTATCCTTATGGACAATCTTGGTGCACTTTTCGTTGTAGATTATATCGTCCTTGGGCATCTTATCCAAGAACTTCTTTTTAAATTCCTCGGTATTAAAGTGAAAAAAGTGTCCTGCATAGTCCCAGACGTATTCGCCCTTTTTGATTGTACGGCAATATCCGCCAACCTCGTTTTCCTTTTCGACGATAAGATAATCGCCCTTGCAATAGTTTGCATACGTTAAACCCGAAATACCCGCGCCAACTATCAAATGCTTAACTGTTTTCATTTTTTAACCTCTGCCTAATATTTTTTTAATAATGGGCTCTGCTTTTACAAAAATTCCACCCGTTTTTCTATGCAACTTTTTCATTTTAGTAGCAACTGCGGGGTTGTTATAAATCTCAGGATACTGCGAAAGCTTTTTTTCAAACTTTTTATATTCCTTACCCGAGCGTAAGAATTGAATAAGAATTACGTAATGCGCAACAACCATAGGCAAAACAAGCTTGTTTAAGATATATCTCTTTTTGCTTTGTGAGGTGTTTCCGTTGTAATAGTAATTAATAAGATTAAAAATTACACCCTCATGCTGTTTAAAGTTGCGCTTGTAGGAATTCCGGCTTATCGACTGGTCAACCCTGCCGATAAAATAGCGGTAGATATCAAGCGGATAGTATTTTATTGTGTTTGCCCTTTCGATAGAAAATGCATCAAACTCCATATCTATATAAAAGCTCTTTTCGGTAAGAGTAAACGCACCAACTAAAACCTCGCGCTTAAAGTTTGCCGTAGCTAAAATGGGTCCCCACTCCGAAAAGCCGTAGCCGTCGTAGCACAGGTCGTCAAAATTATATTCCTTGCCCGGAAACATAAACGAATAAAGTTTTTTTGGTACGTGTTCATTTTCGGTTGCGCGGTCTTCGCAGTAGTCGGTAACTACGACATCGGCTTCTTCGGTCTCTAAAATGCCTACAAGCTTTTCCATATCTTTAGAATTTACCCAGTCGTCGCCGTCGATTATGCGGATAAACTTACCGCTTGCAATCTTTAAGCCTGCGTTTATCGTAGAGCCGTGACCGCCGTTAGGCTTGTCGATTATCTTAATTATATTATCGGTATATTTTTCTTCAAGGCGCTTTGCAACCTCGACAGTTGCATCCTTAGAGCCATCGTTTACAATAATAATTTCCATTTTGCCTGCATTTTTATGCGCAAGCATAGTATCAACGCCGTGGGCAAGGTATGCCGAAACGTTGTACGACGGAATTATAATGCTTAAAGCTTTGTTGTCAAAAAACTGTATCTGCACGCTTTGCGAAAATTCGATTGAAGACTTTATCATCTCTATTTCTCTGTTTATGGTCTTGTCAAAGCTGCATAAATCAAACACTTTCTGATGGCACGCCTTTGCCGCGTCAACAAAATAGTCAGGCTCGTTATACATTTTTTCAATAAGGTCTGCGTAGGCAACATAATCTTCGGTATCGCACAAAATACCTTTTTCCTCGGGTAAAAATTCTCTGATAGCATCGTTTTGCGACGAAACTATCGCAAGACCCGACATTGCCGCTTCGCACATAGAAACCCCCTGCGCATCGTATCTCGTTGCAAAAAGTCCTATACCGTTTTGCTTATGCACCTTTGAAATATCCTCGTGCGTAAGGAACTTCTGATAGAGGTTAACGTTAGGAAAGTCTTTTATCGGCGCAATTAAGGTATCGTAATATTCGCCCGTTCCGTAAACATTAAACTCAAGGTCCGAAAAGCACTCTCTTTTGCTTAATTCTAAAATTGCTCGCACGTTTATATCAATAGCGTACTTACTGATATTTTCAAACCTGCGAAGCATAAAAATCTTTTTTCGTGCCTCGGGGTGTTTTTCTACAAAGTCAAAGTTTTTCTCGTCAATAAAGTTAGGAATAACCGTGCTGTTATTAAAGGTTATGCCTATAAGCTCCTCGCTTTGCTTTTTGATCCATTCCGAAACAAACACCCATTTAACGTTGGGCATTTCGTTATACCTGCGAACAACGGAATCCTTTAACTTAAACTTTTCCTGCTGCTCGGCATCAAGGGGCGAAAGCTGCTCAAAATATTTATCGGTCATCTTGCTCCAATCCCAATAGAGCGTTTCGGGGCCGTGTACCCAAAGGTAGAGCCTTGTTTGCGATAAATCACACGCATCTAAAACATTGGCGTAATCTTCATCAAAAAAGTGCAAAAGCACCGTCTTATATTTTTTTGCGGTAAGAAGCTGACGAAGACCCATATACCCTGTGCGAACAACTTCAATTCCCTCAAAAGAATATTTGCACGAATTTGGATATTTGTGCGCGCAAACGAGGTCAAAGTTTATTCCCGCTTCTTTATAAGCCTTAACGCGCGAATGAACAAAGCCGCCAAAGTATTTGTTTTCTTCGGCAGGATAGCTTGGCGTAACTATTAAAATTTCGTTTTTGCTGTCAAGCATATCCTTAAGCACCGTTTCGGTAAGCGTGCTTGCTTCCTTTTTAAACTGCGCAAAAGCTTCACTTATAACAACCTCTGTCTTGCGGTTTACGCGTATTGCGATAAAAAAGCTTTTATCCTCGGTATCATACGTAGCAGTAGAATTAAACGAAACCTCGGCTAAAATTTCGCGCTTTAGGCCAAGCACCTCTAAAATAGCGCCGTTTCCGTTTAAAATACTTCCTTTAATACCAAGCTCTACGGTTTTGATTTTTTTACCGCTGAAGATTTTAGGATACACTAAAAAGCCGTACGAATCGGTATCATTTATTACCCTTATTCCGCCCGCTTCTTTTTTTACTTTTATTCCGTTGTTTTTAAGCTTTAATAAGCTTCCCTTTAAAATATTCATTTTTCCCTCTTATCTGCCGCACATAAACTGTACGTATTCGTCACAAACTTCTTTGCCGCCAATCTTCTGTACCACGCCGTGCTCAAGCCAAACGACCGTATCGCACATTTTGCGAATTTGCTCTATCGAGTGTGAAACAAACAATACCGTTGTTCCGCCGCCGATCATCGAAAGCATTTTTTGCTCACTTTTTGCCTGAAATGCAATATCGCCAACCGATAAAATTTCATCTACAATTAAAATTTCGGGGTCAACGATAGTTGCAACCGAAAACGCAAGACGCGCTATCATACCTGAAGAAAAATTTTGTACCGGCACGTCTAAAAAGTCGTGCAGTTCGGAAAAATCAACAATTTCCTGAAATTTAGAATTTATAAATTCCTCCGAATATCCCATTATAGCGCCGTTTAAATAAATATTCTCGCGCGCGGTTAACTGGGGATCAAAGCCTGCACCAAGCTCAATCATCGGGCAGATATTTCCATAAGTGTCTACCTTGCCCTTGGTTGGCTTCATAACGCCTGCAACAACCTTTAAAAGCGTTGACTTTCCTGCGCCGTTAGAGCCTATAAACCCTATAACCTCGCCCTTTTTAACCTTAAACGAAACGTCAGTTAAAGCCCAGAATTCTTCTTTATTGGTTTTTTTGCCCGTTCCTACGTTAACAAACCACTGCTTAAGCGAAAAGTTTTTTTCTATACCGAGGTTAAAACGCATAGAAACGTTTTGTGCCTCAATCATATATTCCTTTGCTTCCATTAGACAAACTCCTTATACGTAGTAAATAAATTTATGCTGATTTTTCTTAAACACAAAAATGCCTATAAGCATAGTTCCAAGACCAAGCACAAGGCAGTATATCCACGCGTTTAACTCGGGAACCGTGTTAAAAAGCATTATACGGCGCGCAAAGTAGATGAACCAATACATCGGGTTACACTTAAATAACGTTTGCAAAACAGGATGGTCTATTATTGCAATATCGTACATTATAGGCGTTAAGTACGTCCAAAGCGAAATTACTACGCCGTAGATATAAAACATATCACGCAAGAATACCGAAACGGTTGACAGGATAAGTCCTATTCCAAGCGTAAACATAAACAAGCACAAAAACGCATAGGGCAACAAAAGATGCCAATACAAGCAAGAAAAATCAAGCGTGCCCGTTGCAATTAAAATTACGTAAAGCGGAATAAGCGAAAGCACAAAGTTTATTCCAACAAAAATGCATTTTGAAAGCGGAAAAATATACTTTGGCATATAAACCTTGTTTATTAAACTAAAATTGCCTACAACGCTGCTCATTGCAAGGTTAGAAGCCTCTGAAAAATAGTTAAACATAACAAGTCCGCTCATTAAATACGCAAGGTAATTAACTCCCGGAGTAGTAAACTTAAAAACGTTTGTAAAAACTATTGCCATTACCGCCATAGTTAAAACGGGATACAAAAGACTCCAAAAAATTCCAAGCACGCTTCGCTTATACTTTACCTTAAAGTCGCGCGAAACAAGCTGTTTAAGTAAAAACGAATATTTTTTACATACGTATTTTATATTGTTAAACATAGTAACCCTTCCTATTTTATTTTATATAGGTTCCTAACCAAAGATTATACCACAAATTTTTTATTGTATCAAGTTTTTATTCATCTGTTTATTTCTTTTAAAAACAAGCCGTTTTTGCAAATATTCTTTAGCACAAGTAAAACAAAATATTGTTATTGATATAATTGCAAAATTCCGCAACGTTTTTTGCTTTTAAAATCGTATAAATTGTGCTTTTTACTTAGTTAGTATAACCCATAATGCACTCTTTTTCAACGCAGTTTTGCCGTTTTTGCATAAAAAAACAGACTCTTTTTAAGAGTCTGTTTATTTTAATTTTTTTCTTAAGCTTTCTATTGCCTTTGCCTCAATGCGCGAAACCTGTACCTGCGAAATACCAAGCATTTTTGCAACCTCGGTTTGTGTTTTTTCTCTAAAAAAGCGCATAAGAATTACCTTTTTCGCGCGCTCGTCAAGCGTTGCAAGACATTGCTCAAGCGCAAGGCGGTCAAAAATTGAGGCGCGGTCATTCTTTTGCTCAAGTACGTCTAAAATGCTTAGACCGTCCTCGTTTTTTTCATCAAGCGACGCACACGAAGCCATACTTTCTATCGCAACAAGCACGTCTTCCTTATCCGCGCATAAAGCCTTACATATCTGCTCTATTGTCGGCTCGTCTTTTCCCAAGGAAATCAAGCTTAACTGATACGCCTTAATTTTTTGCTGAAGTTCTTTGATTGAGCGCGGAATTTTAACGCTGTTATAATCGCGCACAAATTTTTTTACTTCTCCTAAAATAAGCGGAACGGCGTAGGTAGATAAGCGCACGCCCTTTTGTGTATCAAACCCGTCGATAGCCTTTATAAGCCCTATCATTCCTGTTTGAAATAAATCGTCGTAATCAAAGCCCCGCCCTAAAAACTTTTTAATAAGACTTTTAACTAAAGGAACGTTTTCGGCTAAAAGCTGTTCTCTTGCATAGTTGTCGCCTCCCTGAGCAAGCAAAATAAGCTCATTCGTCCGCTTGCTGTCCCACATTGCACTCACCCATTATCGTTTTTTCCATAACTACTCTGGTGCCCTCTTCGTGTGCCGAAACTATTTTTACGCTGTCCATAAAGCTTTCCATAACTGTTATACCCATGCCCGAGCGCGTTCCGTCAGTGCAGGTGGTAAAAAACGGCTTGCGCGCTTCATCAACGTCGCAAATTCCTATTCCCCAATCAAGCACCTGAATTGTCAGCTTGTTTTTTGTTAAGTTAAGTACCATTTCTATCTCGCCAGACGAATTTTTGTATCCGTGAACTATCGCGTTTGTAACCGCCTCGCTTACGGCAGTTTTTATATCGCTTAATTCCTCTAAATTAGGGTTTGCGCCTGCAATAAACGCACTTACACAAAGACGCGCAAACGCTTCGTTTTGTGAAATTGCATCAAACCTTATTCTTGCGTTGTTTTTCATTTTTCTTCCTCCTTCTTTGGCATAAGCTGATAAACGCCCGATAATTTTAAAACTCTATCTACGCTTCCCTTTGCGCCGAAAATAAACATTTTGCGCAGTGCAAAAAGCTTATATCTGCCCAAAAGCACACCTACGCCGCTGGAATCCATAAACGTCACGTCAGATAAGTCAAAAACTATTTCCTTTTCTTTGCTTGACATTATTTTTTTATCAATACTTTCGCGCAGCCCCTCTGCACTGTGGTGGTCAAGCTCACCTTCAAATTTAATTCTAAGCATACCTTTCCTCCCTTAGAAACCGCTTACGGTCACCCTAGCTTATTTTTATTTGTTTTTTAAAAATTTCCTTTGAAAAAGAAAGTCGTTTTTGTTCTACTTTTGTCCGACGGCTTATCTTGACAGAAAATCAAAATTTTGCTAAAATTTAATTGACAAAGCCACAAAAGCAAACGGCTTTGTTAAGGAGTAATTTTTTTGAAGATACTTGTTTTATCCTGCAATACCGGCCAGGGACACAACTCGGTGGCAAACGCTATTATCGAGCATTTTACCTTAAAGGGTGATGAATGTGTTCCGTTTGACGCGCTTGAATTTTTATCAAAAAAGTTTTCGGAATTTATCTGCGCGTGGCACGTTCGTCTTTACCGCTATGCGCCTGCTCTTTTTGATATCGGATACGATTTTTCCGAGCGGCATCCCGTTTTTGCAAAGGATACGCCTGTTCACACCATTCTTTGCTCGGGCGTTAAAAAGCTTGAAAGCTTTGTATGTGCCGAAAACTTTGACGGTATTATCTGCACGCACCCGTTTGCCGCGCTTATGGTCACCGAAATGCTTATAAGGTACAGGCATAAAAATTTAAAAACGGCAAACGTTTCTACCGACTACACCTGCCATCCCGGCGTAAACGAAAGCAAGCTTGACGCTTATTTTTCGCCGCACAAGTCGCTTACACAGGAATTTATCGACTGCGGTGTTGATAAGAATAAAATTATTCCCTCGGGAATACCGATAAAAAAGACGTTTTTAACGCGTCTTGATAAGGCAAGCGCAAAGGCAAAGTTTGATATTTTACCCGAGCAAAAGCATGTTTTGATGATGTGCGGCTCGATTGGCTGCGGCCCTATGGCAGAGCTTGTCGATACGCTTTCGCGCCGTTTGCCCGAGGATGTTGTTTTAACCGTTTGCTGCGGCAAAAACGAAAAATTAAAAACGCGTCTTGAAAAGCTTAACGCCAAAAATGTGCGCGCGCTTGGCTATACAAACGAGGTTTCGCTTTTGATGGACAGTGCCGACCTTTACTTAACAAAGGCGGGCGGAATAAGTACTACCGAAGCCTGCTTTAAGGGCTTACCTATGGTGTTTATTGACGCCGTTTCGGGCTGCGAAGCGCATAACCGCCACTTTTTTGAGCCGCTTGGCTTTGGCGTTGCGCAGACCGAGGATGATTCAACAACCGACGTTTGTCTTAAAATGCTTTTTGATGCACAAAAGCTTGAAGAAACGTCAAAAAGAATGCGTGAAGAATTTAACGTTGACCCTTGCGAAGTAATTTACGACTTTTTTTCTAAATAACTGCTACAGCACCGAAGATTTTTCGGTGCTTTTTTTTGCAAAAAATGGTTGCCAATTTACAAAAATCGGTTGCTAAAAAAATAAATGAATAGTATAATAACTTTGATTAACTTTAATCAATAATATTTTATAATATATTTAGGAGGCAAATATGAGAGTTTACAATTTTAGTGCAGGCCCTTCGATGCTGCCCGAAGCAGTATTAAAGCAGGCTGCAGAGCAAATGCTTGACTATGAAGGAAGCGGTATGAGCGTTCTTGAGATGAGCCACAGAGCAAAGGTTTATGATGGCATCATTAAAGAAGCCGAGGCTCTTCTCCGCGAGCTTATGAACATTCCCGACAACTATAAGGTACTTTTTGTTCAGGGTGGTGCAAGCACACAGTTTGCTTGTGTTCCGCTTAACTTAACAAAAAACGGCAAGGCCGACTACGTTGTTTCGGGCAACTTCTCATCTCTTTCTGCAAAAGAGGGCGGAAGATTTACCAGTGCCAGAATAGTTGCTTCCAGTGAAGATAAAACATATTCCTACATACCCAAAATTACAAAAGAGGATATCGACCCCGAGGCTGACTACGTGCACATCTGCTTTAATAACACCATTTTCGGTACTCTTTACAACTACGTTCCCGAAACGGGCGACGTTCCGCTTGTAGCAGATATGTCTTCAATGATTCTTTCACAGCCCGTTGACGTTTCTAAGTTTGGCGTTATCTACGCAGGCGCACAAAAGAACATCGGCCCTGCAGGTGTTACCGTTGTAATCGTACGCGAAGATCTTTTAGACCGCTTTGTTCCCTCGTGTCCCACAATGCTTAAGTGGAAGACTCAGGCAGATAAAGAAAGCCTTTACAACACTCCTCCCTGCTACAGCATTTATATTGCTATGCTTGTTTTCCGCTGGATAAAGGAAATGGGCGGCGTTGACGCTATTTATAAAAACAATATCGAAAAAGCAAAAATTTTGTACGATTTTATTGATTCTTCTTCGTTCTTCTCAAGCAAGGTTGCAAAGGAAGACCGTTCGCTTATGAACGTTCCCTTTGTTACTCCCTCAGAAGAGCTTGACGCAAAGTTTATTAAAGAAGCAGCGGCTGAAGGCTTTGTTTCGCTTAAGGGTCACCGCTTGGTTGGCGGTATGCGCGCTTCTATCTACAACGCTATGCCTATCGAGGGCGTTAAAAAGCTTGTAGAGTTTATGAAAAAATTCGAAAACGAAAATAAGTGAGGCTAATTATGACAGAGATTTTAAAGCTTAACTCTATTGCCGACGTGGTTAAAGAAAATTTGCCCGAGGATAAGTACACTATCACCGATAATGCAGAGAATCCCGTTGGTATTTTAGTTCGCTCGGCTGATATGCTTTCTTATGATTTTAACGAGCAGACCGTTGCAGTTGCGCGTGCCGGCGCAGGCGTAAACAATATTCCGCTTGATGCTTGCGCACAAAAGGGTATAGTTGTTTTTAACACTCCCGGTGCTAACGCTAACGCAGTTAAAGAGCTTGTTTTAGGTGCTATGATTTTAGCAAGCCGTAACGTTTGCGAAGCTTACGATTGGGCAAAGACCTTAAAGGGCAACGGCGATGCCGTAGGCAAGATGGCAGAAAAAGGCAAGGGTCAGTTTGTAGGTCCCGAAATTGCAGGCAAGACCTTGGGTGTTATCGGTCTTGGCGCTATTGGAGGTATGGTTGCAAATGCAGCTATCGACCTTGGCTTAAACGTTATCGGCTACGATCCGTTTGTTTCTATCGAAGCTGCTTGGAAATTATCAAGCTCCATTAAAAAGGCTGACACTTTAGAAGAAATCTATGCTTCTTGCGATATTATCTCGCTTCACGTTCCGCAGATTGATTCGACAAAGGGTATGATAAACAACGATACTATCGCACAGATGAAGGACGGCGTTATTATTCTTAACTTTGCCCGTGGCGGACTTATTAAGGATGCCGACGTTATTGCCGCTTGCGAAACAGGAAAAATCCGCAAGTACGTAACCGATTTTTCGTCCGATGCACTTATCGGCGCAAAGAACGTTATCTGCCTTCCTCACCTTGGCGCTTCAACGCCCGAATCTGAAGACAACTGCGCAGTTATGGCTTCTAAAGAGCTTGCCGACTTTATCGAAAACGGTAACATTAAAAACAGCGTAAACTATCCTGCCGCTTCGCTCGCTCGTTCGGGCAAGGCTCGTATTACCGTTTGCCACAAGAACATCAGCAATATGGTAGGCTCGTTTACTGCCGCTATTGCTGCCGCGCAAGAAAACATAAGTGGTATGATCAACGCTTCAAAGGGCGAATACGCTTACACCATTATGGATATTGACGGCGAGGCAAAGCAAGAAACTATCGAGGCTATTAAGAATAATGAAAACGTTATCCGCGTTCGTGTTCTTTAATTAAAACCCTTAACAATTTAAAGGAATTGTTTGTAAAAATAACTTTTTTGCAAATAATTCCTTTTTTTGTTGTCTTTTTGTTTTCAAAATGCTACAATATTTACAGTACATTTTAAGGAGTGATTTTATGGCGCTTTATTCCCAATATTTTACAATTAAAACCGATAAGCCCGTGCTTTCGTACCACGTAGGTGACGAGATAACGTTTTATATTTTCCCCCGCCGCAACAATGGCGGCTGTGACCTTTGCGATAGGGTTGAATATACTATTCGTACCGATGATGGCGACGTTGTAGAAGGAGTTGTTCCTTGCAACCCCGAGCAGTATGCTACTGTTAAGTATGTAGCAAAGGCA
>JAZSMS010000120.1:0-8410 GCA_045536015.1 Clostridia bacterium | reverse complement strand
TGGGTACTTTACGAGCATCCGGAAGTTGACTTCCTTGATATGGCAATGCGTTTTATCGATATCAGAAAGAGAGTATATACATTCCCTAAGATGGGTGAGAAGGCATATTTTATTGCAATCCCTACATCAGCAGGTACAGGTTCGGAGGTAACACCTTTCGCAGTTATCACAGACGAGCAGACCGGTGTTAAATATCCTCTTGCAGATTACGAATTGCTTCCCAATATGGCAATCGTTGATGCAGACCTTCATATGAGCGCTCCTAAGGGACTTACGGCTGCATCAGGTATTGACGCGGTAACACATGCTGTTGAAGCATACGCTGCAATGCTTGCTACAGATTATACAGACGGTCTTGCATTACAGAGCTTAAAGGTTATTTTCGAGTACTTGCCGAGAGCTTACGAGAACGGACAGACAGATGTAATTGCAAGAGAGAAGATGGCTAACGCCGCAACTATGGCAGGTATGGCTTTTGCCAACGCTTTCCTTGGTGTATGTCACTCGATGGCTCATAAGCTTGGTGCTTTCCACCACTTGCCTCACGGCGTTGCTAATGCTCTTTTAATAGAGGAAGTTATTCGCTTTAACGCTTCGGAGGCTCCTGCAAAAATGGGCACGTTCTCGCAGTACGATCATCCTCATACTCTTGCCCGTTATGCCGAAATTGCAGATTATCTTAACCTTGGTGGCAATACGAATGAAGAAAAGCTTGAAAATCTTATTAAGGCTATTAACGATCTTAAAGCCCGAGTTGGAATTAAAGAAACCATCAAAGATTACGGAATTGACGAGGCTGATTTCCTTGCCCGCCTTGACGAAATGGTTGAGCAGGCATTTGACGATCAGTGCACCGGTGCTAACCCCCGTTATCCTCTTATGAGCGAAATTAAGCAGATCTATCTTAACGCTTACTATGGCAAACATTTTGTAGAAAAAGAAATGCCCAAAGCATAATTGATGGAGGTTTTAAAATGAATTTAAATAATGTAATTTGTGTAAGAAAAGACAAAACTATCTATCGTGACGGAGATAAGTGCATAAAGGTTTTTAATCATGATTTTTCTAAGGCCGACGTTCTTAACGAGGCACTTAACCAGGCAAGAATTGAAGAAACAAATCTTTGCACACAAAAGGTTTTAGAGGTTACTTTAATTGACGGAAAATGGGCAATAGTTCTTAACTATATAGAAGGCGAAACTCTTGCCGAGCTTATGCAAAAGAACCCCGATAAAAAAGCAGAATATATTAATCTTATGGTTGATATTCAGCTTGATATACACGCTCAGCAATGCCCTCTTTTAAACAAATTAAAGGATAAAATGAACCGCAAGATAAGCGAATCCTCGCTTGATGCTACCACACGCTACGAGCTTCATACGCGTCTTGAGGGTATGCCAAAGCATAAAAAGGTTTGTCACGGTGATTTTAATCCCTCAAACATTATTATTGCAAAAGACGGTACACCATTTGTTATCGACTGGGCTCACGCTACACAGGGAAATGCCTCGGCAGACGTTGCAAGAACTTATCTTTTGTTCTGCTTAGAAGGTGACAAAGAGGCCGCTGAGCTCTATCTTGACACCTTTTGTAAAAAGAGTGATACCGCAAAGCAGTACGTTCAAAAATGGATGCCTATCGTTGCGGCGTCACAATCAGTTAAGGGTAACGAAAAAGAACGCGAATTTTTACTTTCGTGGACAAATGTCGTTGACTTTGAATAATTAAAAAAGCGAGCATAACGCTCGCTTTTTTTATAAATATTCTCTCATTTGCACACCTAATTTTTCTTCAAGTGAAATAAGCTTTTTGCATATATCTTTAGAAAATTCATCTGCCGCGGCATATTGATTAAGATATTTGCTAAGCGATTTTACGCCCATATCACAGCCATCGGTTATAATATCAGCTATCATCTCGTCAGATTCGTTAACGATAAGCATAACGTTTGTTTTCATCCAGCTCATACCCTTTGCCATAGCATTAGGTTTTTTACCTTCATCTTCAAATCGTGCAAGTTGTTTTTGAACTTCGTCATCAAGCTGATTATGCTCTCCCTTGCTTTCCTTTAAAAATTGCTTAAGCTTTTCGTCCTTTGCATATACGATAACTTGATCAAGAGAAAGCACGCCCATTTTTATTCCTGCATCACATTCTCTAAGCAGTTTTATTGTATCTTGTTCTATCATATTTTCACACTCCTTTTTAGTAGTGTGCACAAAAAATAAAAAAATATAAAAAAGAACCGCAATAGCGGTCCTTTTTTATTCCATATAATATTTTTGTTTAAATTCCTGATACATTTGAACAAACTCGTTTTCTTCGCCCGATTTTAACTGATTTAAGTATTCGTGAGTTTCTAGCGAATCGTGTGTTATTTCAATAAAGCAAACTGCAATGTTTGAGCAGTGATCCGAAATACGCTCGTAGTTAGTTAAAAGGTCTGCCAAAACAAAGCCAAGCTCCATTGTGCAGTCGCCTTGTCTGAGGCGCGAAATATGTCCGTTTTTAATTTTACGGTTAAGACGATCAATTACCTGTTCAAGCGGTTCAACACGCTTTGCTGCTTCTAAATCGTCGTTTACAAGAGCATCTATTGCAATGTTTAAAATTTCAGTAACGGCGTTTTTAATAATTGCAATATCCTTGTATGCTTTATCCGAAAATTTAATATTTTTTTCGTCAATTTCTTTTGCTGTTTCAGCTATATTAAGTGCATGGTCCGAAATACGTTCAATATCACCTATGCAGTGCAAAAGCTCGGTAACAGTTCTGCTATCCTTTGTTGAAAGATCTGTTTCGGCAATTTTAACAAGATAAGTGCTTATTTTATCCTCATACTTATCAACTTTACCTTCAAGTGCTTTTACCTCATCAAAGCCTGCATCATAAAAATTATCAAGCAAGATAGTCGCTTTATTAAATGCTTGCGACGAGATCTTTGCCATTTCGCAAACAAGATCTTTTGCCTTTTCTACTGCAAAAGAGGGCATATCAAGAAAGCGCATATCAAGCGTTGCAAACACATCTGCTTCCTGTTCTTCCTTTTTGCTGCGAACAGTTAAAATAGCAAGTTTTTCAATAAGCGAGGTAAATGGCAGCAGAATGATCGTAGCAATTATATTATATAACGTGTGAATTATAGCAATATCAAGCGGAGTTGCAATTTGACCCGGTTGCATAAAATCAAAGCCGATAAAAGCCTGAAGCGCATAAAAACCGCCTGCTACAATAATTACACCTATCATCTTTATGTACAAGCAAGAAAATGCTACACGCTTTGATTCAGTATTTCCACTTACCGAAGAAATTATGGGCGTTATTGTTGTTCCAATATTTTGTCCTAATATTACAGGTATTGCCGTAGAATAAGGAATTATTCCTGTAACAGAAAGTGCCTGAAGAACACCGACAGAGGCCGAAGAAGATTGAATTATTGCGGTAAAAATCGTACCTACAATAATGCCCATAACGGGGTTTGAGAACGAAGTTAACATATTTACAAATGCTTGGTTATCTCTAAGACCTTCTACCGCGCCGCTCATCGCCGACATACCAAACATTAAAATTGCAAAGCCTATTAAAATAGAACCCGTATTTTTACGTTTATCTTTTTTTGACATTGTAATAAGCAAAAAGCCTATCGCCGCAAGAATGGGAGTAAACGATTCGGGCTTAAAAAGCTTCATAACCGCTGTTGCGCCATCACCTATTCCTGCCGTTGATAATAGCCACGACGTAACGGTTGTACCTATATTTGCACCCAAAATAACGCCCATAGTTTGTCCAAGCTTCATTATACCTGAGTTAACAAAACCAACAAGCATTACTGTTGTTGCAGAAGAAGACTGAATAACCGCCGTTACAACAAATCCAAGCAAAAAGCCAAGGTATTTTTTTGACGTTACCTTTGCCAAAATTGACTCAAGCTTACCGCCGGCAAGTTTTTTTAAACTATCGCCCATAAGGTCCATACCGTATAAAAACAGTACCAAACCGCCAACAAGGCTTAAAATTGTAAATACAATTTCCATTTTTCCCTCCGTTAATTTTTGACAAAATTTCTTCTATCTCTTTGGATTATAACATACTTTTTATTATCAAGCAACCGAAAATGCAACAAAAAAAAGAACGCACTTAAAAGTGCGTTTTTTAAACGTTTAATATTTTTTCGCCATCAAAAATTATAACACCAAGACCTAAACCTACAGGTTTATTTTGCATAAGATATTGCTTAAATATGCGCTGAAGTGAGGTTCTATCGGGCAAATCTTCAGGCGCTTTTTCCGCATCGGCACCAAAAATACGCCATGCATCGCCAAACCTTTCGGTTTCTTCAAGCCTTATGATATCAAAATCATTCATAAAATCAACAATGTTTGATTTAGGCGATAAAATTTCCTTATAAGACGTAAACAGCAACCACGAATGGCAAATAAAAATCATCGGCCTTCCTTTTTCACAGCCTGTAAAAAACTTATATGCCTTTTTATACGAATCAAGCCGTGCAGGAAAGTCAAACTTCTCGGGCGCGGAGGGAATGTGAACAGACTTAACGTCCACTTCGCCTTTAAAAGTTAAATCGCCAAAAACGTAAGGTTCATCAAAGACAAAGGTTCTGCTTTCATATTCAAGTCTACCAAGCTTAATAACATTAGCCAACAAAAGCTTACGATACCAATGTGCAACAAACGTTCCCCAAACACCTTTTACTTGCTTGCACTCTAAAAGCTTATAGCGCAAATCTGTAAAAGTATCCCAAAAAATCTGCTCGTCTGCGCCTTTTTTTGCAAATTCCTGCATTGCTGTCTTTGAAGCCGCAACAACCAATAACAGCCACACGGTATATTCGTGAACGTTTGTTTTTTTTGAAAGCTCTATAACGGGTGTAACAAGGTCACGCGTTACATATTGAATATTTTTATATTCTGTCAA
Source organism: Clostridia bacterium (assembly GCA_045536015.1). Lineage (GTDB taxonomy): Bacteria > Bacillota > Clostridia > Christensenellales > QALW01 > JAZSMS01. Next base: position 3,475 of record JAZSMS010000120.1, on the reverse strand, counting down.
AAGTTCCAAAAATTTCGTCTTGTGCGTGTTTTCAATGGTATCAAAAGCATTTAAAATAAATTCTTGCGCTTCGAGTGGAAAACACGTTTTTTCCATAAATAAAATCAGATATTCTCTATCCATTTTTACTCCTAATTTTTATACAGAGCATTATAGATTTTTATAAACTTTTTATCACGCTAGGTAATAAAATCCCTACCCTCGTAGTCATAAAAGCCCTTGACTGTTTTACTTCGTAATTGCCATTTCTATAAAGTTAATCCAAAAGCTTTTGAATGCTTGTTTCATTATTCTATTTAAAATAAATCCGGAAACGTTCTTTTTATAAACAGTTGTCTTTTTTCCTAATTAAGCAAATGCTTTTTAGGGACACCGCATCATAATACTCAGTCTAAATTAGTAATCAATGCCTTCGCACTCAACATTTTCACTGTAAAGATGCGCATCAGATGAAAACGTTTTAATTATCGGTATTGCGTATCCGCCCTCACACTCTCTAAAATCAATAACGGTCATTCCCGTATAGCAAAGCTCGCAATGAGTAGCAACTTGAGGATACGGAATGTCAAGCAAACAGCTTAAAAAAGCTCTGCCAAAGCCGCCGTGCGCAACGAGTGCAACGTTATTATATTTAGGCTCTACGATTTTATATCTACCCGTATATCTTTCGTGCTTATAGCCAAGCTCAAGCATAAATTTATCAACGTCAGTATAAACTCGGTTAATAGCTTTTTCAAAATTATATTCTTTAAACTGTGGGTGATCAAACCATCTATCACCAAGCGCACGCACCTCGGGCGAAGTAAACACTTTTCTTGCCCAATCAAGCAAAAATATCCACTTGATTTTTCCATCAACTATGGTTGCAAATTCTTCTACGGCATATTTTTCATTTGCAAAATCAGCCTCTATAATGTCAATATTAAGTTTTTTTGCAGTAGGCGTAGCCGTTAACATTGTACGCTCCGCAGGCGAAGCAAAAATTTTATCAAAATTAACGTTTTTAAGTCTAACTGAAAGTGCTTCTGCTTGTTCAAACCCAACAGGCGTAAGCGAATTTGGATTATAAGTAGGCTCTGCGTGCCTGATGTAAAACAATTTCATTAGTAGTTCTCCTTAATTTGTTTTTTTCTTCCAACACGAGCAAACATCGCTGTTATTGCACAACTATCAAATATTATATCAGGTACAATAATATAAATTAAATAGGATATAAGGTCTGCACCTATACCAAGCGAAAGACCTTGTTGTGATTCAACAGTAAATATCAGTGTTAAAAGTATTCCTGAAAAATGAAACAGCAAAGCCGCTATTATAACACAGTCTAAAATTGACTCAAGCAATATAAATATCGGTCTTTTACGGGCAAAGATTGCACAGACCACCGATAAAATAAGCGGCAGAATATATAGTAAGCTACTTTCCTTTTGAAATAAATAAAAGTTTATGCCGTTTACAAACGAAAAAAAGCCAGCTATTACAACAAACAAAAGTACAAGCACACGAAAAGCCAGGTTTATCACGCTTACTATTTTATAAAACTTTTCTTGCTTTTCCATCTTCTTTTCAATCTTGTTCTCCTTTTTGTTTTCCATCTACTTCTCCCCCCTCAAGATATCCAAGCACCTGCTTAGCAATTTGTTCCATTCCTAAAATTGTAGGATGCCACGATCTTTTATCAATATCGGCTAAAACAATTTTTTCGAAATTATATTTTTTGCAGACCTCGTCTATACCTGTTTTTATCGTTTGTCTAAGATCGGTATTTACTATATAAATAACTCTTGCACCTGGCAAAATCTGATTTATGCGGTAGCCCAAATAACAAATAGCAGGATAGTAAGAATATAAATCTTCTTCTGTCCAATTTTCGTGCTTTATCTCGCCAAGGGGCGAATTTGCACCGTTATCGTTAGTACCTCCGAAAATTATAAACGTATCAATCTTATTTTTTTCAAAAAAACCTTCGTCACAAAGCGCATCAAAACGACGGATAAATGAGCGAACCTCTCTGTTGCCATCGTAGCCTGTATTGCAAATAGTAGTACCTGACCAGCTGCAGTTACGCACAAGACTTGATTTTGTTTTATTAAGCATTTGCATCCACCAGGTCTGCTCTACCTTATCTACGTCGGTATCCGTTTTGGGAATAGGTGCATAATATGACGCAAAGCCTTCGGGAATATATCCTTCAAACGTAGAATAACTATCTCCCAAAATAAATACATTACCTAATTTTACCATATTTTTTATCTACTTTCATTTTTTAATGCAAAAAACATATTTAGAATATTTTATCACTCAACTAATTAAAAAGCAATATGCTAAATAGAAAATTTTATATTTTTCAAAACATTTTTAAGAAAAATACTTAACGGCTATGGCTTCGAAAAATTTTTAAATTAATAAGCAAAGCCCCGTTAATGAGCTCTATTTTTATTCTTCGTCTTTATTTGCTTTCTTTTTCTTAATTATAACTACCTCATTGCCAATAAAAAAGGTTGCTAAAAGCAACCTGAATTTATCTTAAAAGCATCATAGAAATCGTAAGCAAGGCTAAAAAGCCAAAGTTAAACGCCGAAAACTTTAAAATATATTCCCACGTTTTTTTAGGGTTATGCTTTGTGTATTCCCTAAAGGTAATTAAGCTTGCAAGCGAAGCAATTAACGTTCCTACCCCACCTATGTTTACACCGATTAATAAATCAGCATAATTACAAGTAAATTGTGAAAGCAGAATTGCCGAAGGTACGTTGCTTATTACTTGGCACGAGGCAACACTAAAGAGCAAGGTGTTTTTTTCAAGCAAAACGGAAAACAAATTTTTAACTATATCTATTCTTGCCATATTGCCTGCAAAAATAAAAAAGAACACAAACGTAAAAAGCAAGCCGTAATCAACGCTTTTAAGTGCGCTTTTATCAACAAACAAGAGCACTGCAGGAATTATGATAAGACCTATTAAGTAAGGAATTCCCCTAAACACTATTGCTATTGAAAGTGCAAATAATACTAAATAAAGCACCGTCTTTTTTACATCAAGCTTAACCGCTTCACCCTTAACCTCAAGTGGCTCGGCTTTTACAAAAACAAAGCAACACAAGGTTATAATAAGTACCGAAATTAAAAACGGCAATGCCATAATAAACATAAATTCACCATTTGGAATTTCAAACTTAGAATATAAATATAAGTTTTGCGGGTTTCCAAACGGCGTTAACATTCCGCCTAAGTTGGCAGAAATATTTTGCATAATAAAGGTATACGCCATATACTTTTGCTTGCCCGTAGTGTTTAAAACAAAATATCCAAGCGGTAAAAACGTTAAAAGCGCCATATCGTTTGCAATAAGCATCGAACCAATAAACGTAATATAAACAAGAGCAAGAATACTTAACCTTGCATTTTTAAACAGTTGCACTACTTTTTTTGCAAGCATATAAAAGAAATTTATATTTTTAAGTGCGCAAACAAC
>JAZSMS010000003.1:0-2518 GCA_045536015.1 Clostridia bacterium | reverse complement strand
TCTGCCAAACCGTTATCGTATGCGCGGGGGAGATATTTAAAGATATTCTTAAGAGCCTGAAGTGCAAGACCGTCGGTATAGTCGGTAGCGAGCATTAAGTCGGATCGTAGCCATGTCGTTCTGTGAGCCAAGGAGTTGTCTGGGTTGGTTGTCTTCCTAAGACCGCTTGGCCTCCGACTTTCTGCCAAACCGTTATCGTATGCGCGGGGGAGATATTTAAAGATATTCTTAAGAGCCTGAAGTGCAAGACCGTCGGTATAGTCGGTAGCGAGCATTGCTGCGTAAGCTTCAACGGCGTGAGTAACAGCGTCGATACCCGAAGCTGCCGTTAAGCCTTTAGGTGCGCTCATATGGAAATCGGTATCAATAATTGCCATATTGGGAAGAAGCTCGTAGTCGGCAAGAGGATATTTAACGCCTGTATCACCATCGGTAATAACTGCGAAAGGAGTAACTTCAGAACCGGTACCTGCAGATGTAGGAATTGCAATAAAGTAAGCCTTTTCACCCATTTTTGGGAAGGTGTATACACGCTTGCGGATATCAATAAAGCGCATTGCCATATCCATAAAGTCTGCTTCGGGATGTTCGTAGAGAACCCACATAATCTTTGCAGCGTCCATTGCAGAACCGCCACCTAAAGCAATAATAGTGTCGGGCTTAAAGGCAGCCATCTGCTTTGCGCCATCTTGTGCATTCTTTAAGGTAGGATCGGGTTGAACGTCAAAGAACGTGGTATGAGTAATACCCATTTCGTCAAGTTTGTCTGTAATAGGCTTAGTATAGCCATTCTGATAAAGGAAAGTGTCGGTCACGATAAATGCTTTTTTAGCACCGCGTACACTTCTAAGCTCGTCAAGAGCTACCGGCAAGCATCCTTTCTTGATATATACCTTTTCAGGTGTACGGAACCAAAGCATATTTTCCCTTCTTTCTGCTACTGTTTTAATATTAATAAGGTGTTTAACACCAACGTTTTCGGAGACTGAGTTACCACCCCACGAACCGCAACCAAGCGTAAGTGACGGAGCAAGCTTAAAGTTGTAAAGGTCGCCGATACCGCCGTGCGAAGAAGGAGTATTAACAAGTATACGGCAGGTCTTCATTCTTGCAGCAAAAGCATTAAGCTTTTCCGTTTCGGTTATTTCGTTAAGATATACCGAAGAAGTGTGTCCAAAACCGCCGTCTGCGATAAGTCTGTCTGCCTTGTCAAGAGCATCTGCAAAATCTTTAGCCTTATACATAGCAAGAACGGGCGAAAGCTTTTCGTGAGCAAATTCCTCCGAAAGTTCTACGCTTTCAACCTCGCCAATGAGAATTTTTGTGCCTTCTGCAACGGTAACTCCGGCAAGTTCTGCAATTTTATAAGCAGATTGACCTACTATTTTAGCGTTAAGTGCACCGTTAATGATAATAGTTTTACGAACTTTTTCGGTCTCTTCAGGGGTTAAAAAGTAGCAACCGCGAGTGGCAAATTCATTTTTTACTGTGTCATAAATGCTTTCGAGCACGATAACCGATTGCTCAGAAGCGCAAATCATACCGTTATCAAAGGTTTTTGAATGAATTATAGAGTTGACTGCAAGTAAAATGTCTGCGCTATCGTCGATAATTGCAGGGGTGTTACCTGCGCCAACGCCAACAGCTGGCTTGCCGCTTGAGTAAGCAGCCTTAACCATTCCGGGACCACCGGTAGCAAGGATAATGTCTGCTTCCTTCATAACGGTGTTGGTCATATCCAAAGAAGGAACGTCTATCCAGTCGATAATACCCTCGGGTGCACCTGCGCGAACGGCAGCTTCAAGAACAAGCTTTGCAGCAGCAATCGTGCTGTTTTTTGCACGGGGGTGGGGGCTTATGATGATAGCATTACGGGTCTTTAATGCAAGTAAGCACTTAAAGATTGCAGTAGAAGTAGGATTGGTAGTGGGAATAACTGCAGCAATTACGCCGATAGGCTCTGCAATTTTCTTTATGCCAAAAGCTTTGTCTTCTTCAATAACGCCGCAGGTCTTTGTGTTTTTGTATGCGTTGTAGATGTATTCGGAAGCGTAGTTGTTTTTGATGACCTTATCCTCTACAATACCCATACCGGTTTCTTCAACTGCCATTTTGGCAAGTGGAATTCTTGCCTTGTTTGCAGCGGATGCTGCAGCCAAGAAAATTTTATCTACCTGTTCTTGCGTGTAGGTTGCAAAAATCTTTTGTGCCTCTTTAGTGCGCAAGATAGCTTCTTCGAGTGTGCTGACAGAATCAACAAATTGATGCTTTGCGTTTTCCATTGTTCCTCCTAAAATTAAAAATTAAATTTGTAACTATTGTAGCATTATAAAAATTTTTTGTGAAATATTATAAAAATATACAAGGGTTATATTTTTTGATATAACTAAAGCCACTCGTAAAGAGTGGCCTCTAATTATTTTATATAAGTATCTTTTGATTTTATAACCTCGTCAATAAAGGCTTTGTCAAGCGGCGTTAGCTTGTAGCCTTTTTTATAGATAAGTAAGTCTTTGTA
>JAZSMS010000086.1:0-12878 GCA_045536015.1 Clostridia bacterium | reverse complement strand
TGCGTATGCGTCAAGAGAAAGCTCTTGTTTAATAAGTGCGGCAAACTCATCACAAACGCCGTCACTGCCGTGATTTACAAAAACCTTTTGCGGCGAAAGCGTGCTAAGCCACGAAATAAGCATATTTTTATCGGCGTGACCACTGATGCCCGAAAGTGTCTCTACGTTTGCGCGTACAACGATTTCTTCGCCAAACAACTTTACTTCGCTTGCACCTTCAATCAGTCTTCTGCCTAAAGTTCCTACTGATTGGTAGCCAACAAACAACACCGTACTGTTTGCGCGCCAGAGGTTATGCTTTAAATGATGGCGAATTCTGCCTGCCTCGCACATTCCCGAAGAAGAAAGAATTACCTTTGGGGAATAATCTTCATTTATTGCGCGCGATTCGTCTGCAGTAACTGCGAGGATAAGATCATCGAAGATAAGCGGATTTATATTTTGCTTAATCAACTCGGCAGTTTCTTCGTCAAAGAATTCTATACGCTTTTCCGAATAGATCTGTGTTGCCTCGATAGCCATAGGACTGTCGACGTAAACGGGAAAATGCGGATGGTCCTTTATAAGCTGCTTTTCTTTAATAATGCGCAAAAGGTAAAGCATCTCTTGCGTTCTGCCGACTGCAAAGCAAGGAATAACCACGTTGCCGCCTTTATCAAACGTGCTTTGCAAAATGCGGCAAAGCGAAGCGATATAATCCGGGCGCGGCGGGTGAACGCGGTCGCCGTAGGTTGATTCGATAACAACGTAATCGGCTTTTTGCGGCATTTGCGGGTCGCGTAAAAGCGGACGGTCAATGTTGCCTAAATCACCCGAGAATAAAACGGTTTTTGTCAATCCGTTTTCGGTAATGGTAACCTCGATGCTTGCCGAGCCTAAAAGGTGGCCAGCATCAATAAAGCGTATGGAAATTCCGTCAAATACGTCAATTTTTTTGTTATAGTCAAACGATAAAAACTTATCAATAGTGTTTTGTGCATCATTTACCGTATAAAGTGGAACAAAAGCATCTTTTCCTGCGCGTGCGGCTTTTTTGTTTTTCCACGCCGCCTCCGATTCTTGAATATGTGCCGAATCGGCAAGCATTATTTTGCAAAGGTCGTGAGTTGCTTCGGTTGAATAAATGTTACCGTTAAAGCCGTTTGCAACCAAATGAGGTAACATTCCCGAATGGTCAATGTGTGCGTGAGTTAAAAAAACGGCATCAATTTGCGAAGCAGAGTATGGCAGGGGCACGTTTTCAAAAATATTTTCACCCTGCTCCATACCGCAATCAACAAGTATTCTTTTGTTGCAGGCTTCAATAAGAGTTAACGAGCCCGTAACTTCGTGTGCAGCACCGTAAAAAGAAAGAAACATATTTTTTTCTCCTTAAAAAATTTATAGTCCTAGAATATATCCGCTTAAAATTCCGACAGCTGCCGAAGCGCAAATAAGCAATATCGGATGTACCTTTTTAAGTGCTAACACCGTCATAGGTACAAATATGGCAAGCGAGATGTAAAACGTTACGTCAAAAGTAAACGCATTAGGGAAGAAAACCGTTTTGCCGATGTTTATTCCTGCATAGGCAATTAAACCAACAACGGCAGGCTTTAAGCCGGTCATTGCTCCGCTTACAATTTTATTTGTCTTAAACTTTTCGTAGAACTTAGAAACGATCAAAATTATTATAAACGAAGGCATTACAACGCCAAGTGTTGCACATATTCCACCTAAAATTCCGCCCCAAACGCTTCCGCCTGCGGCAACGGTGCCTATATAGGTTGCAATATTAATTGCAAATGGACCGGGTGTGCTTTCTGAAACCGCTATAAAGTTTATAAGCTCTTCTTCGGTTAAAAGGTGCGAATAATTTGCTGTGATTTCTTCAAAAATAAGCGGAATCATAGCGTAGCCGCCACCGAAGGTAAAAAGTCCTATTTTAAAGAAGGTTAAAAATAACTGTAAAAAAATCATTTTTTATCCCTCCTTAACCAAAGCGAATAAACGATGCCTGCCGTTGCCGAAAAAACAAGCACGATAAGCACATTTAAATTAAGCAAAAGTGTAAATAAAAGTGCGATTGAGGCAATAATATAAAAGAAGAGGTCTTTTTTGCTTTTTTTAAACATTCCCCAAAGAGCTTTTACTATTAAAGCAAGAACACCTGCACGTATTCCCATAAATGCATATTTAAGCACTTTAGCATCTTTGAAGGCTTCGAGGAAATAAGAGATTATTGAAATTATTAAAAACGACGGAAGAATAACCCCAAATGTTGCCGCCGCCGCGCCCCAGAATCCGGCAACCTTACTGCCGATAAAAGTGGCAGAATTTATTGCTATGGGGCCGGGAGTAGACTCGGCTATTGCTAAAATTTCTAAAATATCGTCATCGGAGATCCATTTTTGTTTTTCAACAGCCTCGTTCTGTATAAGCGGAATCATAGCATATCCGCCGCCAAACGTAAAAAGACCTATTTTGAAAAACGAAGTAAACAGTTTTAAAATATCTTTTTTCATTTTTATGCCTTTCAAAATTGTTTCTTTCTTTATTATAAGTTGATAAAGTTAAAAATGCAACTAAAATGTTGTGAGATACATGAATGTTTTATAAATGTTTTTTGCAAAAAAAGCAATGTAAAGTAAAAGTTGTAAAACAGTTTGACAGTTTTTTGATTTTAGGGGATAATGTATATATAAAGTTTGTTTAGGAGATTTGTTGTGGATATAAAAAATATTACCGAAAAGGAATTTTCCTGTGCGGTAGAAAAAGCAGTTAAACCTGTGCTGGTACAATTTTTTGCTTCGTGGTGCGGGCCGTGTAAAAGCCTTGCACAAGAGCTTGATGCTTTGGTAAGAGAAAATTTATCACTTGATGTTGTGAGAATAAACGTTGATGAGAACAATCATCTTGCCGAACGCTTTGCGGTAAGTGCTGTTCCGTGTATGATGCTTTTTAAAGACGGCGAAGCAGTTAAAACCGTTAACGGCTTTAGAACAAAAAGCCAAATAAAAAAGATGCTTGAAGAAAACGTATAAGAAAGATAAAAACGGATGACTAAAAAAGTCATCCGTTTTTTGTCAAATAAATAACGGCTCGTCAGGGTCGGCGTAGTCAAGGTTTGCAAGGCATTTGCCTGCACCAAGCGCAACGCACGAAACTGCATCCTCTGCAACAAAGCAGTTAATTCCAAAGGTTGAGGATATAAGCTTATCAAAGCCAAACATCATTGAGCCACCACCGGTTAAAACTATACCGCTTTCGATAATATCTGCGGCAAGCTCGGGGGGAGTCTGGTCTAAAATATTGTGAATTTCGGTTAAAATGCGGTCAAAACATTCCTGAAGCGCCTCGGTTATTTCTTCCGAGGTAACGGTTATGCTTTTAGGAAGTCCCGTAACGAGATTTCTACCCATTACTTCGCTTGTAAGAGTTTCTTTTCTTGGCCATGCGGTACCAATGTTTATTTTAAGCATTTCGGCAGTGCGGTCGCCTATTAAAAGGTTGTGCTTGCGGCGTATGTATTTAACGATAGCCTCGTCCATTTTGTTGCCCGCAACCTTTATAGAAGTGCTTAAAACGCTGTTGCCAAGTGACAAAACTGCAATATCGGTCGTACCGCCGCCGATATCGACTATCATAGAGCCGTGTGGTTGTTGAATATCAATATCAGCACCTATTGCGGCTGCTTTTGCTTCTTCCATAATGTATGCGCTTTTTGCGCCAAGCCTTTTTGCCGCGCCTAAAACCGAACGCTGCTCTACGTCGGTAACGCCCGAGGGAACGCATATAATAATACGGGGGCGCAAAAGACCTTTTCGCGGAACGGCTTTTTTCATAAACATTTCAAGCATTTGCTGCGTAACGTCACAGTCGGAAATAACGCCGTCTTTAAGCGGGCGGATAACGGTTATAGCTTCGGGAGCTCTGCCAAGCATTTTTTGCGCTTCAAAGCCAACGCCTACTGCGCGCTGTGTATCTTTATCAACCGCAACAACGCTTGGCTCGCGAAGAACTATTCCTTTATCCTTTACGTATATAAGCACCGAAGCGGTGCCTAAGTCAATAGCAATATCCTGTCGTTTAAAAAGCATATTTGACCTCTTGAAAAATTTTATTAATCTATTATATCACACATTTTATTTGTTTTCAATAAAATATTATGAAAAATATTGTGATGCTTATTACCATAAGCGCAATTTTTCTTGACTAAATTGCAAAATATGAGTATATTGTTAGTATAACTTTATAGGAGGAAGAAGATGAAAATATATTCTTCTCCGTCGGAGCTTATTGGTAAAACTCCGCTTATAGAACTTAATAATATAAAAGCACACTTTAATCTTTCGGCACGCATTGCAATTAAGGCAGAATGTTTTAATCCTGCGGGCTCGGCAAAGGACAGGGCGGCTAAATATATGCTTGAAAAGGCGATAGAGCGCGGTGATATAACTGAAAATACCGTTATTATCGAGCCTACAAGCGGAAATACGGGAATTGGTCTTGCTTCTATTGCTGTTTCGAGAGGATATAGGGTTATTCTAACTATGCCCGAAACTATGAGTATCGAGCGTCGCCGTTTGCTTAGCGCATACGGTGCCGAGATAGTGTTAACCGACGGTGCAAGAGGTATGCAGGGCGCGGTAGAAAAGGCACAGGAGCTTGCAAAAAGCTTTGAAAGTGCGTTTATTCCCGACCAATTTTCTAATTTGGATAACGCGCTTGCCCATTTTGAAACTACGGGTCCTGAAATATGGGAAGACACCGACGGAGAAGTTGACGTCTTTGTTGCAGGAATCGGCACGGGCGGAACCATCAGCGGCGTTGGTAAGTTTTTAAAGCAAAAAAATAAAAACATAAGTATAATAGGTGTAGAGCCTAAAAGCTCGCCGCTTATTTCAAAGGGAATTTCGGGCGCACACGCAATTCAGGGAATAGGTGCAAACTTTGTTCCCGAGCTCTTGGATAAAACCGTGCTTGACGAGGTTGTTTGCGTAAGCGACAAAGATGCCTTTTTGCTTGGCAGGTTAGTTGCAAAAAAAGAGGGTATTTTGCTTGGAATTTCATCTGCGGCGGCAATAGCGGCAGCGGTTGAACTTGCAAAGAGAGAAGAAAACGCCCAAAAGCTTATAGTTGTTCTTGCGGCAGATACGGGCGAGAGATATTTATCGACAAATATGTTTGAATAGGAGATAATAATGTTTAAAAGGTTAAACGATTTGCTTACCGCATATAAAGAAAACGACCCTGCGGCGCGCAGTAAGCTTAGCATATTATTGCTTTATCCCGGTGTGCACGCTATTATCTGGCACAGAATTGCACATTGGTTTTATTTAAGAAAATGCTATTTTATTTCGCGTTTAATATCGCAGTGGGCGCGTAGAGCAACGGGAATAGAAATTCATCCCGGTGCGCAGATAGGCAAGCGTCTTGTTATAGATCACGGAATGGGAATAGTTATAGGCGAAACCACTATTATCGGCGACGATTGCTTGCTTTATCAGGGTGTAACGCTTGGCGGTTCGGGCAAAGAAAAGGGCAAGCGACATCCTACACTGGGAAACAACGTGCTTGTAGGCGCAGGTGCAAAGGTGCTTGGTTCGTTTAAAGTAGGCGATAATGCGCGTATTGCGGCAAACGCGGTTGTTTTAAACGAAATTCCCGATCACGCTACTGCAGTTGGTGTTCCTGCAAAGGTTGTGCGCGTAGCGGGCGAAAAGGTTGAAATGCTTGACCACGTTCACGTTCCCGACCCCGTTGCACAGGCACTTAAAAAGCTTTCGGATAGAATTGACGAACTTGAAGCAAAAAAGCAACCATAGGTTGCAAAAGCGCTGTACGCTTTAGTGTGTTGACAAAATTTTCATATATGATACAATAAAATGCGTTGCTTGATAAAAACAACGCATTTTTATTTTAAAAGGTTTTTTATGGAAAAGATAGAAGATATCAAAAAAATTGCCAATCAATTTGGTATTGTGCCTGAGGAGATTTCTCCCTGCGGCAACGGTCATATTCACGATACATACTGCATTACGGCTAAAGATAAAAAGTATCTGCTTCAAAGAATTAACGACAACGTATTTACTTCGCCCGAAAATATAGTAAACAATATTTTCCGCGTTACTCTTTATCTTCAGCGTAAAGGGGCAGAGGCGTTACATATTGTTCCTTCAAAAAGAGGAAAGTTTTGTATAAAGCTAAACGGCAGCTATTGGCGCGTTTACGATTTTATTGACAATGCAGTTTGCCTTGAGCAATATAACGCTGAAGAACTTTATCAGATTGCGTTTGCATTTGGTCAGTTTCAGCATTATCTTGACGGCTTTGATGCCGAAGGCCTGTTTGTTCCGATAGAAAACTTTCATAATACGCCCGTAAGATTTTCAAATTTGCTTTCGGCAATTAAAGAAGATGTCTGCGCTCGTGCAGAGGGTGTAGAGGTTGAAATTGAATTCTTTAAAAATCATGAAGAATTTTATAAGACCTTTGAGCAGGCAAGGGAAAAAGGCTCACTTCCTGTGCGCGTTACGCATAACGATACAAAATCAAACAATGTTATGCTTGACAAAAATACAAAAAAAGCCAAATGCGTTATCGACCTTGATACCGTTATGCCGGGATATTCGGTAAATGACTTTGGCGATATGGTTCGTTTTGCCGCAAATACCGCAAAGGAAGATGAAAAGCAGCTTGACAAGGTTCACTTTGACTTAAAAGCATTTGAAAATTGTGTCCACGGTTTTATTGATGGCTGTCAGGATACACTTAACGAAAAAGAGTTTGATCTTTTGTGCGACGGCGCAAAAATGATGACGCTTGAATGTGGTATGCGCTTTTTAGAGGACTATTTAAGGGGCGATGAGTATTTTAAGACAAAATACCCCGAACATAACCTTGTGCGCTGCAGAACGCAGATAAAATTGGTTAAAGAGATGGAAGAAAACTTTGATAAGATGCAAAGCATAGTTAAAAAGCATCAAAAAGTATAAAAAGAAAAAATAATAAAAAAGCAGACCAAAAAAGGTTTGCTTTTGTTTTACAAAAATAAACCAGTGGTGTATAATATTACCACAATAAATAAGGCAGAGAAAAAGTATGTTTAAAATTGTTAAAAAAAGAGAATTAAACCCTACCGTAACCTTTATGAGTGTTTATGCTCCTTTGGTTGCAAAAAAGGCACAGGCAGGGCAGTTTATAATTCTTCGAGTTTGCGAAGATGGCGAAAGAATTCCGCTTACTATTGCGGGCTTTGATAGAGATGCAGGCACAGTTGACATAATTTTTCAGATAGTAGGCGCAACTACAAAAAAGCTTAACCAAAAGCTTGAGGGAGATTATATCTGTGATTTTGTCGGTCCTTTGGGTAAGCCTACCGAGCTTGAAAACTTAAAGCGCATCTGTATTGTCGGCGGTGGTGTAGGCTGTGCTATTGCGCTTCCGCTTGCACGAGCGGCAAAGGAGAACGGCTCGAGCGTTTGCTCGATAGTAGGCTTTAGAAATAAAGACCTTGTTATTTTAGAAGATGAATTTAACGTTGCTTCCGATGAGCTTATTATTATGACTGACGATGGTTCAATGGGCAGGCAGGGGCTTGTTACCCAGCCCCTTAGCGAGATGCTTTCTTTGGGAGAAAAATTTGATGCAATTATCGCAATAGGTCCGCTTGTAATGATGAAGTTTGTTGTAGAAACTGCACGACCGTTTAACGTTCCCGTAATTGTTTCGATGAACCCGATAATGATAGACGGAACGGGTATGTGTGGCGGTTGCAGATTAACCGTTGGCGGTGAAACTAAATTTGCCTGCGTTGACGGACCTGATTTTGATGGATATAAGGTAGACTTTGACTCGGCTATGATGCGCGGCAGAATGTATGCCGAGCAGGAAAAGCATAATTACGAAAAAGCCTGCAATTTGTTAAAAAAGGCAGAGGAAAAATAAATGGCAGATATGAGTTTGAATAAAAACAAAATGCCGGTGCTTGACGCTAAAGCAAGAATAAAAAGCTTTTCCGAGGTAGCACTTGGCTACAGTGAGCAAACGGCACTTTTAGAGGCGGCACGTTGCTTAAATTGCAAAAATATGCCGTGTGTTTCGGGATGTCCGGTTAAAATTGATATTCCTGCATTTATTACAAAGGTGCGCGAGGGCGAATTTGAAGAGGCATATAAGATAATTTCAAAATCGTCAAGCCTGCCTGCAGTTTGCGGAAGAGTTTGCCCGCAGGAAAAACAGTGCGAGGCAAAGTGCGTTCGCGGAATTAAGGGCGAACCCGTTGGAATAGGAAGATTAGAGCGCTTTGTTGCCGACTATCATAACGATCACGACGTAGAAAATATAGAAATTCCTACACCTAACGGACGTAAGGTTGCTATAGTAGGCAGTGGACCATCTTCGCTTACCTGTGCGGGCGACCTTGCAAAAAAGGGCTATGACGTAACGGTTTTTGAAGCGTTACACGTTGCAGGCGGTGTTTTGGTTTACGGTATTCCTGAATTCCGTTTGCCTAAAGCAATAGTTAAAAAGGAAATTGAAACTCTTGAAAAGCTTGGCGTAAAAATAATTACAAACGTAGTTATCGGTAAGACCATTACCATTGATGAGCTTTTTGACGAGGGCTTTGAAAGCGTGTTTATCGGCTCGGGTGCAGGCTTGCCCAAATTTATGGGTATTGAGGGCGAAACGCTTAACGGCGTGTATTCGGCAAACGAATTTTTAACGCGCACAAACCTGATGCGCGCTTTTTCGGAGCAAAGTGATACGCCTATTATGCGTGCAAAACGTGTTGCGGTTATTGGCGGTGGCAACGTTGCTATGGACGCGGCAAGGTGTGCACTAAGGCTTGGTGCTGACGAGGTATCAATCGTTTACCGTCGTTCAATGGATGAACTTCCTGCACGCAAGGAGGAAGTTGAGCACGCAATGGAGGAAGGCATAAAATTCCGTCTTTTAACCAATCCTAAAAAAATTAACGGGTATTTTAATCCTGATGATAAGCGCGATGCTAAAAACGGCTTTGTTAAGTCGATAGAGTGCGTAAAAATGGAACTTGGCGAGCCTGACGAGCGCGGCAGACGTTCGCCTAAGGAAATTGTCGGCAGTAATTTTGAAATTGAGGTTGACGCAGTTATTATGTCGATAGGAACTTCGCCCAATCCGCTTATAAAGGATACTACTTCGGGCTTAGAGGTTAATTCGCACGGCGGAATAATTATTACCGAAGAAACGGGCGAAACTACAAAGCAAAACGTCTATGCCGGCGGCGATGCGGTTACGGGGGCCGCGACGGTAATTTTAGCAATGGGCGCAGGCAAGCTTGCGGCCGAAGCGATAGATAAAAAGCTTTGCGGCGAAAACTGATAAAAACGCATTTTTTGTTTGACAAAACAGGTGTTTTTGTATATACTTAACAATGCGTTCGGGGTGTAGCGCAGTTTGGTAGCGCGTTTGGTTCGGGACCAAAAGGTCGTGGGTTCAAATCCCGTCACCCCGACCAAAAAATTAGCGAGTCCGAACTTTTTTGGTTCGGACTCTTTTTCTAATAGTTTGGATATTAAGAGCTCAGCTTTACCAAAAAATTCCAAGAACTTAAAGTTCTTGGAATTTTTGTTTTTAATTTAATTTTCTATATTCCGTTGGAGTTAAGCTTTCAATTTCTCTAAAAACACGACAGAAGGTTTTTGTTTCGCCAAAGCCTACCTCTTGAACAATATCAGTAATGGACATATTAGTTTGCCTTAAAAGTCCGCAGGCAACGCTTATGCGGTGTTTGTTTAGCGCCTGATGAAAGCTTAAACCAGTAATACGCTTAAAAATTTTGCAAAAGTTGCTCTTTCCGTAGCCCGAAGCAAAGGCCGCGTCGTCTACCGAAATTTCGTCTTTATAATTATAATAGATAAGCTCAAGTGCATTTTCAATATTTGCAACGGTTTTAAGGTCAAGGGTAGAGGTATTATTTTCAATGGGTAAAAGCTCATCAAGCAAAAATGCGCAAATTTTAAAAAGGTTTGCGGTTATAAGTAATTGCGCGCGGTCATCGGTATGTTGGGGTTGGAGAAGAACGGTTTCATTAAGTGCATCTAAAAGGGCTTGCCTATTACCTTGCGCATTTTTAAGGCTTATTACTGTATTAAAAAATGGAGAGGAAGAAAAATTTACAAAATGCTTTTTTAAAAAAGAAGTTCCTAAAATTGCGGTTAAAACAAGTCGGTCGGATTTAGGCTTAGGTACGGCGTGAGAAATTCCTGACGAAATAAGTGCCATATCGCCTTCACTTAAGTGGTATGGGTGCTTGTCGATTATAATATCAAACGAGCCTTTAACGCAAAAGTGAAACTCGATGTCGGCGTGGCGATGCTCGGTAAATTCATTTAACTTGCCAAGCACAAGCTGATAGGGTGCCTCGGCGGTAAGAATTTTTTGGTAAAGCATTTTTCTTCTCCTTAAAAACGTCATTAAAACAATTATACATTTGTATTTTTGTTATGTCAATAGTGTAGTGAATTTTTGGGTATATTTTAAGAAAAAAGAGCGTTGTATTTGCTTTTCGGTTATGATAAAATTAAGAAAAAATTAAGGAGAAGCAAATGAGAGGACTTCAATTATACACCGTAAGGGATATTATTAAAGATGCCACTTCGGCAGAGGCTACTGTTAAAAAGGTAAAAGAAATGGGCTATGAATGTGCTCAGGTGGCAGGCGATATTAAAACAATAGAAGTTACTGCAAATGCTTGTATAAAGCAAGGACTTAAGGTAGTAGGAATTTTAGGGCATATAGATCTTTGTTATGATGAGGAAGAACGTTTATTTAAAATAGCAAAAAAAGCACAGGTAGAAGATATTGGTATAAGCAACTGGGAAATAAAAACCGATTTTGAGGTGCCAGAGTTTATCAAAAAGGTAAATGCGTTTGCCAAAAAAGTATTTGATAAGGGGTATAGCTTTTCGTACCATAATCATAGCAATGAATTTATCCGTACAAATTGCGGAAAAACTATAATGCAAATGTTTTTAGAGGGCTTTGATAAAAATATAGCTTTAATGCCTGATACTTATTGGCTTCAGCATGGCGGAATGGACGTGCGTAAATTTATAGAAGATTATGGTAAAAGAGTCAAAATTTTACATTTGAAAGATTTAAAGCGTGATGAAAACGGACCAATGTTTGCAGAACTTGGTGTAGGCAATATAAACTTTAAAGGTGTTTTGGAAATTGCAAAGCAAAAGGGAATAAAGCACTATATAGTTGAGCAGGACGTTTGTGAAAATTCGCTTGAGTCGGCAAAGATAAGCCTGGACTATCTCAATAAAGTTATTTAAGAATAAGCAGCCTTTTGGCTGCTTTTTATTTTGTATAATTAAATTGTATTTTATAATAATGTATAGTGTGACATTGAGTATTACGATAGTACATTGATGCTTTTGATACTTTTTGCGCTATAACTATTGAATTATTAAACAAAAGTGATATAATTATAAAAAAAGGGGGGCGAATATGGAAAAGCTTAATGAGATTACCGTAACACAAATTCTTGATATAAAAACTGTTCCTACCGAAAAGGGTGTAATAGGAAAAATGGTAGATCGACCAGGCTATGGAATTTTGTTTTGCGAAAAGGGAAAACTTGTTTTTAACCATAACGGTAAAAAAATAATTTCTGATGCAAAGCATGCTGTGCTGTTCCCCAAGGGTTCAACTTATACCAGATATGATGATGAAAATGGGCTTCTTTACGTTATTAATTTTGATTGTTTAGAAAAGCTTTGTGACGAATTTGTTGTTATTGAAATTGAAGATACTTCTGTTTTGATAAGAAATTTTGAAAGAATGCAAATGCTCTCACTTTTCGAGCGAAACCGCGCAAAGATAATGAGTATTTTTTACGATACGCTTGACAGAATTGTTGTATCAAGTACTATTGACAGTATTTTAATTCCTGCGCTTAAGTATATAGAAAAGAACTATAACGATCCCAATTTAAAAAACGAAATGCTTGCAAATGAATGCAAGATAAGCGAGATTTATTTTAGAAAGCTTTTTTTGCGTCACCTTAAAACAACACCCAAGCAGTTTGTAATGGACGTACGTATTCAAAAAGCAAAACAACTGCTTGAAGAGGGAAATATAAAAATAAATTCTGTTGCCGAGCAGTGCGGCTTTGCATCACCCTATCATTTTTGCCGATTTTTTAAAAAGAAAACCGGCATAACTCCTACCGAATATATGAAGCAAAATAAAATGTATAAAATATAAAAGCGACTTATTTAAGTCGCTTTTATTATTTTATTAATTCGTCAATGGCTTCTAAATAGCCTAAAAAGCCGTGGCCTGAAATTGTCTTTTTACAAACGGGGCGAATATAAGAAATCTGCCTAAAATCTTCGCGCGTTGAAATTTCGGAAATATGCACTTCTACGCAAGGGATATTAACCGCTTTAAGTGCATCGGCTATTGCAACGCTTGTATGGGTGTAGGCGGCAGGATTAAAGACGATGCCGTCGTATTTTTTATATGATTTTTGAATATAGTCAACCAATTTACCCTCGTGGTTGGTTTGCTTTATGCAAACGCTTATATTCTTTTTCTTTGCGTGAACCTTTATCATTTTGCAAAGTGCTTTGTAATCTTCTTTGCCGTAAATATCAGGCTCGCGCACGCCAAGCATATTTAAATTTGGTCCGTTTAAAACGTAAATTTTTTTCATTTGTTATTCCTTTTTGCCACGGTGGTGTTGTGTGGCGGGTTATGTTTATCCCGGAAAGCTGTTTGCGGTATTAGGTTCGGGGCGTGTATTGCATTCGCACCTGCAAGCTTTTTCTTTTTTAACCCCAAAGAGAGCAGAAAAGCACGAGTATTCCGAGAAATGCAAAATTGAAAAGCGTGAACTT
>JAZSMS010000079.1:0-7936 GCA_045536015.1 Clostridia bacterium | reverse complement strand
TGCTATTGAAACAGGAGTTGGACTTACCGCAGACCAGCTTGAAAACTACTGTGTAGAGTTTACTGTAACCCGTCCTCAGTCGGTTCTAAACAAAGATAATAAGTATGTAGAAGAAATTAAACCTTTCTCTGCTCGTGAGGTTTCTTTCGAAGGATACCGTCATTCTACAACCATGTTGCTTGAAAATCCTTTTTATACTGTAAGAGATAATTCCTGCTTTACTTATACCGATCAGGATGATTATCGCGGTTGGTTTGCTGCACACAAACAGTATCTTGGTGATGAAAGAAGCGAAGAAAATATAACCGTAATTGGTGAAGAAAAAATCGCAGGCTTTGATACAAAGCATTATGAGTTTAAGATGGGTATCTATGATATTCACTTCTGGGTATGCGAAGAGTATGACCTTACAATCAAGTACGAATATAAAGAGAAAGATTTTAATAAAACTCCCGTAGAGTTTGTACTTAAAAAATCTCTTGAGGTTACAAAGCTTGAGTTTGGCACAATGACGCATGAAGATTTCTATGCTTGTCCCACTCCTACACCCCAGCCACTTCCTGAAGAAGGCTAATAAAAAATAAAACCCGAGTTAACTCGGGTTTTTCTTTAAATGGAGAAAAAATGAAGTTTTTATTTGTTTGCTACGGCAATATCTGCCGCAGTCCTATTGCGGAATTTGTTTTTAAAGAAATAACTAAAGGTGAAAATTATTATATAACGTCAAAGGCAGTAAGTACAGAGGAACTTGGAAATCCTATATATCCTCCTGCAAAGGCGGTTATGCGTAAAAATAATATTCCGTTTGACGAACATTATGCAACAAAAATGACTGCCGCGGATTTAAAAGAGTTTGACTATATTCTTTGTATGGATGCGCTTAACATGCGTATTATAAAAACAATGGGACAAAGCGATAACGTTTATAAGCTTTTGGATTTTACTTCAGATCCTCACGACGTTGCAGATCCATGGTATAGTGGCGATTTTGATAAAGCGTTTGATGACATAATGCAAGGTTGCAAAGCTCTTTATAAGTTTATAAAAGATAAAAAATAATTGTAAGTATTAAAATATGTATAAGGCACGAAAGCAAGGTAATCATCCAGAAGATGAATTTCTTGTTTTTGTGCCTTCCGTTTTTTGCCTTAAAGCACATTGCGCAAAGAGTTCCTATAGGACCAAAAACAGCAAAGGTAAGTAGAGTTTTTTCGCTTATGCGAATTTTCTTCTTTTTGGCAAGTAACTTGTCAATACGCATCAAAATATAGCTTATTGTGTTGAAGAGAAATTCAAAAATGAAGGTGTATAGAATCAATTCTTTCATTTTAATTTTTTTTGTACCTCTAAAAAGTTATATAATAATTATAGCATAAAACACTTAAAAATACAATACAATAAAAAAAGTTAACTGTTTTTATTAAAAAATAGCATTATTGATGCTAAAATCGGTTGCTATATAGAGATAATTGTGCTATAATAATAAAACCTTAAAAGTTTAATTTGAAAGATTTATTTTTAAAACTTGCAAATTTGACTTTACAATCAGCTGTGTAAACTTTTGTTTACGTGCAAAAAAAGGAGAGAATTTATGGACAAATATTTTATTGTCGCAGTTGTTTTAGGTGCAGTTTTTGCTCTTTTGTTTGCTGTAATTATGGCAAAAAAGGTTTTAAAATTTTCTGAAGGAAATGACCTAATGAAAAAAATTTCTGCCAATATCAGAAAAGGTGCAAATGCTTACTTAAAAAGACAGTATCGTGTAGTTATAATTTTCTTTGCTATAATGTTTGTTATATTAGGTGTTATGGCAATTTTTAATTTGCTTACACCTTTTGTTCCGTTTGCGTTTGTCACGGGCGGTTTTTTCTCGGCACTTTCGGGATTTATTGGTATGAAGATAGCCACAAGTGCGAATGCACGTACAGCTAACGCTTGTCAAGAAGGCTTAAATCGAGGATTGCGTGTTGCTTTTTCTGCTGGAAGCGTTATGGGATTTACTGTTGTTGGTCTTGGACTTTTGGATATTTCTCTTTGGTTTATTTTATTAAAGTATGTTTTTGCTCTTGAAGCTGCCGAGGTTGCAAGTGCTATGCTTACATTTGGTATGGGTGCTTCTGCAATGGCACTTTTTGCACGTGTGGGTGGCGGTGTATTTACAAAAGCAGCTGATGTTGGTGCTGACCTTGTTGGTAAGGTAGAGGCAGGTATTCCCGAAGACGATCCCCGTAACCCCGCAGTTATTGCCGATAACGTTGGTGATAACGTTGGTGACGTTGCAGGTATGGGTGCTGACCTTTATGAATCGTACGTTGGCTCAATTATCTCTGCTTGCGCACTTGGTATTGCCGCATTTGGAGATATAAAGGCGATGGCGTTGCCTATGCTTATAGCGGCTATTGGTGTTGTTTGCTCCATTTTAGGTACGTTCTTTGTCAGAACAAAAGAAGGGGCAACGCAAAAGCAGTTGCTTAGCGCACTTTCGCGCGGAACGAACTTTTCGGCAATTTTAATTGCAGTTTTAGCTTTCCCTCTTGTTTATTTTGTTCTTGGTGCAGAAAACTGGACAATTTATTTTGCAATTTTAGCAGGTCTTGTTGGCGGTGTACTTATTGGTCAGGCTACCGAATATTTTACTTCTGATAGCTATAAACCAACTAAAAAACTTGCTAAATCAAGCGAAACGGGAACTGCTACAATTATTATAAGCGGACTTTCGGTAGGTATGCTTTCTACTCTTTTACCGATAGTTATTGTTGCAATCTGTATTTTGGTTGCTTACTTCGTTTCGGGTGGCGCACAAAGTGCTTCACAAGGTCTTTATGGTATAGCCTTGGCGGCAGTTGGTATGCTTTCTACTCTTGGAATAACGCTTGCTACAGATGCGTACGGACCCGTTGCGGATAATGCAGGTGGTATTGCACAGATGGCCGGACTTGACGAAAAGGTTCGCGAGCGTACAGACGCTCTTGACTCACTTGGAAATACTACTGCGGCTACGGGAAAAGGCTTTGCTATCGGCTCGGCTGCGCTTACTGCGCTTGCACTTATGGCATCGTATATTGATAAAGTAAGTACCATTGAAGGTGGTGCAGAAAGAATTGCCAATCTTAGTATCACAAATCCCACCGTTTTAGTTGGTTTATTTATTGGTGCTTGCTTACCGTTTGTATTTGCGGCACTTACAATGAATTCGGTAGGCCGTGCGGCGCAAAGCGTTGTTATTGAGGTTCGCCGTCAGTTTAAAGAAATTTTAGGTCTTATGGACGGTAAAGCAGAAGCTGACTATGCTTCTTGCGTAGATCTTTGCACAAAAGCAAGCTTAAAAGAAATGGTTCTTCCTACGATAGTAGCGGTTATAGTTCCTGTTATAGTTGGCTTTATTCTTGGACCTGCAGGCGTTGTTGGCTTGCTTGCGGGTGCAACTGCATCAGGATTTTTATTGGCTGTATTTATGTCTAACTCCGGCGGTGCTTGGGATAACGCAAAGAAGTATATCGAAAGTGGCGTTTACGGCGGAAAAGGCTCGGATAACCATAAGGCAGCAGTTGTTGGTGATACTGTTGGCGATCCGTTTAAGGATACATCAGGTCCTGCAATTAACATTTTAATTAAGCTGCTTTCGATGGTTTCGATTGTTTTTGCGGCTTTAGTTGTTAATTTTTCAATATTCTAAATAAAAAGCAGAGTTAAAAAACTCTGCTTTTTTGCTGTTAAAAAACGTTTTCTTTTATCAAATTTAAAAGATCGTCTGAAACTTCTGAACTAAGAACCTTATCAAGACGTTCTTTAATTGAAGCGTAGGTTAAATTGCAATCTAAAAGTGCTTGTTCTACTAAAGAGGAAATAGTTTGGTCAAGTGCATCGGTAAAAAGCTGTGATTGAACGATTTTACCATCTTTAATTTCTAAATTTAATTCGGTGCTACCCCATAAAAATCTTTTTGAAAGTGAAACGGTAAATGGGATAGTTTTGCCGAAAATAAAGTTCCAATCGGCAAAAAAATCTATAAGCTCTGTTGATATTATCGGGAAATCTTTTTGTACAGGTAAAAGTGAAAAAACTTCACTTGCCGAGCGAATAAGTAAATTTTTCATTTGCTCTATTGATAATGCCGGAAGTAAAGAATTAAGAGTTATAACCCTTGAACTAACTGATTTTATACCTTTTGCCTGAAGTTTTTCGCGCGGGGGAGTAAGAAATTTTGAAACCTTTTGCACGTCGGAAGAAATAAGTAGCGTTCCGTGATGATAAGATTTTCCTTGAGATGAATAAAAAGCGTTTCCAGAAAACTTTTTGCCATCAATTAAAATATCATTTCTGCCAGAGAATTCGGCATTTATTCCTAAATAAGCGCACGCCGTTTTTATAACCGAAAGGTTTAGCAAAACGTCGAGATCGTCACTTGAAGCAATAAATGTAAAATTAAGGTTGCCTGTATCGTGAAAAACTGCACCGCCACCGGAGAGCCTGCGTGCTAAAAAACCACCTGTTGCCTTCAACTCTTCAAGCTTACATTCTGCCCACGGGTTTTGATTTTTTCCAATTACGACCGTGTTTTCGTTTTGCCAAAGGTATAAAATCAAAGTTTCGTTTGGCAGGGTGTCAAATAATAATTTTTCTGCTGCGAGATTATGGTAGGGGTTTAGTGATTCACTTTTATAAATCAGTAAATTTTTTATCATATAAAACACCTTGTTTTTTGATAATTAAATTATAAAACAAATTTTATAAGTAGTCAAATTTTTATTTTTTATTAAAAAGTGTAATTTTGTTTTTAATTTAAGGAAAATACTTGTTTTGATAGAAAAAATAAATATTTTGCGCTTCCAAAATATTTAAAATGTAAAGCAAAATTATTGACTTATTATATATAATGTAGTAAAATTAAATAGATTGCTGATGATTGTAATTTTTTATAAAATTCAGCATGTTAAAAACTAAAAACGTTATTTTTAAGGAGGAATTGTTTTGGCAAATGCAGTAATTATGCCAAAGGCAGGTATTACGGTTGAAAGCTGTATTATTGGCAATTGGGAAAAGAAAATAGGCGATGAGGTTAAAATAGGAGATATTCTTTTTACCTACGAAACAGACAAGGCAAGCTTTGAATGCGAATCTACCGCAGAGGGCACCTTACTTGAAATCTTCTTTAACGAAGGTGACGAGGTTGAATGTCTTGTAAACGTTTGTGCTATCGGTGCACCCGGTGAAGATTGTTCTTCGCTTCGTCCCTCGGCAGCCGCAGAAGCACCTGCGCAGGCAGAAGAAGTAAAAAAAGAAGAAGCACCTAAGGCAGAAGTTGTGATTGAAACCACTGCTAAAGACGGTGAAAGATCGGCAGTTTCGCCACGCGCTAAAAAACTTGCAGAGCGTGCAGGCGTTGATGCAACGCAGGCAACCGCAACAGGACCTAATGGCAGAATTATCGAACGTGATGTTCGTGCTTTAATGGATAATCCTGTTGCTCAAGCTGCAAAGGCTGAAAGTGCTTCTGCTTTACAAGAAACAGTAATCGAAACTGAGTACGAAGATGTTAAGTTCTCGGGTATTCGCCGTGCAATCAGCAAGTCGATGCATAATTCGCTTTCGACAATGGCACAGCTTACACACAATTCTACCTTTGATGCTACAAATATTTTAGAGTACAGAAAGCTTTTAAAATCAAGCGAAGGAGATTATGCAGGTATTACGCTTGGAGATATAGTGCTTTATGCAGTATCGCGTACTGTTTTAAATCATCCTGATTTAAATGCAAATATGCTTGATGATAATAGCATCCGTCTCTTTAAGCACGTTAATTTAGGTGTTGCTATTGATACACCTCGCGGACTTATGGTTCCTACCATTTTCCATGCAGATGAAAAGAGTCTTTTAGAGATTTCCAGAGAAGTTAAAGAACTTGCGGCACAGTGCCGTGAGGGTAACATAAGCCCCGATAAGCTTACGGGTGCTTCGTTTACGGTTTCTAACCTCGGTAGCCTTGGTATCGAAACCTTCACACCCGTTATTAATCCTCCGCAGACGGGTATTTTAGGTGTTTGTCGTGCAGTTGACAGAGTTCGCAAGGGTAAAGATGGCAATATTGATATTTATCCTGCAATGGGACTTAGCTTAACTTATGATCACCGCGCTATTGACGGTTCTCCCGCATCGCGCTTCTTAAAAGAGCTTGGAGAAAATCTTGAGCGCTTTACCGTTCTTTTATCTAAATAAGGGGGGCGCAGATATATGAAAGAATTTGATTTGTTAGTTTTAGGCGGAGGTCCCGGCGGATATCTTTGTGCCGAGCGTGCTGCACAAAACGGTTTAAACGTTTGCCTTTTTGAAAAAAAAGCGTTAGGCGGAACCTGCTTAAACGAAGGTTGCATTCCTACAAAAACGCTTTTAAATTCTTCTAAAATGTATCGCCACGCTAAAGAAAGTGAAGCTTTTGGCGTTACAAGCGAAAACGTAAAATATGACCACGCAAAAGTAATTGAACGTAAAGATAAGGTTGTTAAAACCTTAGTTTCGGGCGTTAGTTCTACTATGAAGGCTAACAAGGTTACCGTTATTTCAGCTTCGGCTTGCATTAAAGGTCGCGTTGACGGCGGCTTTAAAATAGAAGCAAACGGAGAAGAATTCGTTGGCAAAAAGTTAGTAATTGCATCGGGTTCGGAAACTGTAGTTCCTCCTGTTCCCGGTCTTAAAGAGGGTCTTGCAAGCGGATTTGTTTTGACAAACCGTGAAGTTCTTGATGATAAAACGTTGCCCAAAAAGCTTGTTGTTATTGGTGGCGGCGTAATCGGACTTGAGATGGCTTATTATTTTGCAAGCGTTGGTACTGAGGTTACGGTTATCGAAATGATGCCCAAAATCGCAGGTGCAACCGATCCCGAAATATGCAAGGTATTAACCGATGCTTTTGAAAAGCGCGGTATGATATTTAAGCTTTCGTGCAAGGTGCTTGAGGTTAAGAATAATAGCGTAATTTATGAAGAAAACGGCGAAAAGAAAGAAATTGAGTGTGACAAGGTTCTTCTTTCGGCAGGTAGAAAACCTTCTACTGCAAATATTGGTCTTGAAACACTTGGTCTTGATATGGACCGTGCGGCAATAAAGACTGACCGCCATCTTTGCACAAATATTTCTAACGTGTATGCAATAGGCGACTGCAACGGTAAGCTTATGCTTGCACACACTGCTTATCGCGAGGCTGAGGTTGCAGTTAATCATATGGTTGGCAAAAAAGATGAGATGCGATATGACGTTATTCCTTCGGTTATCTACACTGATCCTGAGGTTGCATCGGTTGGCTTAAGTGCTCAGGATGCAAAGGAAAAAGGAATAAACGTAAAAGAAGTTAAGCTTCCTATGTCGTATGCAGGCAGATATCTTGCTGAAACTGAAGGCGGAAAAGGCTTTATAAAGCTTGTTGTTGATCTTGATAAAAACCGCTTAATTGGATGCCATATAGTTGGCTCGTATGCTTCGGAAATTATTATGACGGCAACTATGATGGTTGATACCGAGCTTACGCCCACTCGTTTACAAAAACTTGTGTTCCCGCATCCCACAGTAGCAGAAATTATACGCGAAGCAATTTTTCATATTTAATTAAAGGAGAGTAAAGAATATGCCAAAGAGTTTATTTGTTGATCCTGCCCAGACTAGAGCAGAGGGTAAAATAACTTTTGAAGAAATACCCGTTAACACTTATAAAAAAACAATTAAAGACGAGCGCAAAAAGTTTGGTGATGATAATCTTGTTCGTATCTATCGCGATATTACAATCTTGCGTGAGTTTGAATCAATGCTTAACCAAATTAAAACACAGGGCTTGTATAATGGTATCGAAACCACTTATCCCGGTCCTGCACACTTATCAATCGGTCAGGAAGCCGCTTGCGTAGGACAAGCATATTTACTTGACCAGAATGACTTTACGTTTGGT
>JAZSMS010000056.1:0-4086 GCA_045536015.1 Clostridia bacterium | reverse complement strand
GCTTTTCGTTGTAATATTCGGGAATAACAAGATTTTCAACATTCGCCCCAACATAAGATAAAATATAATATGTTCCGTCATCGGAAAGAGTATATTCTATTTTATCTTTATCAAAATTCCTACACCCTGAAACTGTTAATAGGATCAAAATGAAAAGAATTGCACTAATTATTTTTTTCATAAATTTCTCCCCAATTATTTTTTTCATAAATTTCTCCCCATAGGATTTTGCCCACACGCCTATTATAAGACAAAAACCGCAGAAAGTCAATCTGCGGTTTTTATTTTTCCTGTCGGTAGGTAATACACCATCAAAACTGTCCTTTAGGGCACAACCCTATCGGTTCTCTTTTTTTATTCTGATTTAGCTTCACAATAGATACAACGGTAAACCTTTTGCTCTTTGTCGGTAAGCTTAAACACGTGCTTAAGTTCTTGCTCGGTAGAGGTTATGCAACGCGGGTTTTTGCATTTAATAACGTCAACAAGCTGCTCGGGAAGGTCAATGTTGCACTTTTTAACAAGGTTGCCGTCCTTAATATAATTTATTGTTGCACCCGGGTCAACGTAGCCTATAACATCAAGGTCAACGTTGATATCGGCATCAATCTTAATAATATCCTTTTTGCCAATAC
The DNA here is from genome assembly GCA_045536015.1 of Clostridia bacterium. Lineage (GTDB taxonomy): Bacteria > Bacillota > Clostridia > Christensenellales > QALW01 > JAZSMS01. The sequence goes on along the minus strand of JAZSMS010000056.1, from coordinate 3,451 downwards.
GCTTTGAGGCAACGTTTTTAATAAGCGCTATCGAAGCGTCAAGGCTTTCGAGGTGAAGAAGTTCATACAAAAGCATACCCTTGCCTGCAGTTATATGGTCTATAACAACGCCGTTCTGAATAGGATCTATCTTCATTTTTCGGCCTCCTCAAGTAATTTAAGTATAAGTGCCATACGCATATATTTTCCGTTTAAAACCTGCTTAAAATAGCACGCACGCGCATCTTCATCGACTCCGACGCTTATTTCGTTAACTCTGGGAAGCGGATGCATAATAACAAGGTCGTCCTTGGCGTTTTTAAGCTTGTCGCAGGTTAAAATGTAGCTGTCCTTTAAACGAAGATAATCTTCTTCATTAAAAAAGCGCTCGCGCTGAACACGCGTCATATACAAAACGTCAAGCTTAGGCATAGCCTCATCAAGCGAGGTAGTCTGCTCGTAGGGAATGTTATTTGCCTTGATAACGTCCTTTTTAATGTAGCTTGGAACCTTTAATTCTTCGGGCGAGATAAGCACAAACTTAATTCCCGAATATCTTGAAAGAGCGTTAATAAGCGAGTGAACGGTTCTGCCAAACTTTAAGTCGCCGCAAAGACCAACTGTTAAGTTTTCAAATTTGCCTTTTTCACGATAGATGGTCAAAAGGTCGGCAAGAGTCTGAGTGGGGTGGCAATGACCGCCGTCACCTGCATTTATAACGGGAACGGTTGCGTTTTGTGCCGCAACAAACGCCGAGCCTTCTTTGGGATGGCGCATTGCAATAATATCGGCATAGCACGAAATAACCTTTGCAGTATCGGCAACGCTTTCGCCCTTAGCTGCCGAAGAGCTAGATGCGCTTGCCATAGAAAGCACGTTGCCGCCAAGCTCGTACATAGCGGCTTCAAAGCTCATTCTTGTGCGTGTTGAAGGCTCAAAGAAAAGTGTAGCAAGCTTTTTGCCCTTGCATGCCGAAGCATATTTTTGCGGATTTTCTATTATGTCCTGCGCAACTGAAATAAGCTGAGAAATTTCTTCAACCGAAAAGTCAACAATATCTATTACGCTTCTCATTTATTGCCTCCGATCCAGCTTTCGTCGGACGGATTATTTCTAAATGCTATTAAGCGCTTGATATCTTCTTCTTTAATGTAGCCCTGCTCTGCGGCAACAGCGGCAATACAGTCAAAGTTTGTAAGCGAAACGTTTTTTACGTTAGCCTCTGCCAAACGATCGATGCCCTTTTGCATACCGTAGGTGAATATTGAAACTACGCCTAAAACCTCGGCACCTGCTTCACGCAAAACATTTACAACGTCGATAACGCTTCCGCCGGTAGAAATAAGATCTTCTACTACTACGACCTTTTGTCCTGCCTCTAAGCGACCCTCGATCTGATTCTTTTTACCGTGGTCTTTTGCCGAAGAACGAACGTATCCCATAGGCATATCAAGAAGATGTCCTACTATTGCGGCGTGTGCAATACCTGCGGTAGAAGTTCCCATTAAAACTTCTGCTTCGGGATAGTGCTCTTTAACCATTGCCGCAAGACCGTTTTCAACGTCGTTTCTAACATTTGGTGCAGTTAAGGTTAAACGGTTATCGCAGTAAACGGGGCTTTTAATCCCGCTTGCCCAGGTAAAAGGCTCGTCAGGACTAAAGAAAACTGCTTTAATCTTTAATAAATCACTTGCAATTAAGGTGCTCCAATTAGTTTGTTCCATTTTTATATCTCCTTTAATCAACAAATTCTGTAATACATCTATTATAAGCGGCTACGGGGTCCTCTGCGGCGGTAATAGGTCTTCCTACAACAATGTAGTCCGAACCGATTTGTTTAGCCTGTGCAGGAGTCATAACGCGTTTTTGATCGCCTATTTCACCGTCGGCAAAGCGAACGCCGGGGGTAACGGTTAAAAATGCTTCTCCGCAAGCCTCGTGTACCTTTTGTGCCTCAAGCGGCGAGCAAACAACACCGTCAAGACCTGCATCTTTAGCATTTTTTGCATAGTGCATAACTACTTTGTCGATAGGCTCTTTAATTAAAAGGTCATTTTCCATTGCGGCTTGGTCGGTAGAGGTAAGCTGGGTTACTGCAATTAAAAGAGGGCGAGTACCGTCTGCGCGGGTAAGACCCTCAAGTGCGGCAGACATCATAGCCTTTGTTCCGCCTGCATGAAGATTGCAAATATCAACGTCAAGGTTAGAAAGCACTGCCATTGATTTTTTTACTGTGTTGGGAATATCGTGAAGCTTAAGGTCTAAAAAGATCTTGTGTCCGCGTGCCTTGATCTCGCGCACGATTGACGGACCTTCGGCATAAAAAAGCTCCATACCTATTTTTACAAAAGGCTTTTTGCCGGTAAATTTGTCTAAAAACTCAAATGTTTGCTGTGCACTTGCAAAATCACAAGCAATAATAACGTCGCGTCCCATAACTAAATGCCTCCTATAATAACTTCTAATTTATCAATTTTATACTTGTCCATAACGCGAGGAAGGTCTTCGATAATATCCTTACACGCGGTGGGGTTAATAAGGTTTGCCGCGCCAACTTCAACTGCACAGGCGCCTGCAAGCATCATTTCGATAACGTCTTCGGCAGAAGCAACGCCGCCCATACCAACAACGGGTACTTTAACAGACTTGGCAACCTGATAAACCATTCTAAGCGCAACGGGGAATATAGCAGGGCCAGAAAAACCGCCCATAACGTTTGCAATAACGGGTTTTTTGGTCTTTAAATCTATACGCATACCAAGCATTGTGTTTACAAGGCTTATTCCGTCAGCGCCTGCATCTTCGCAAGCGCGCGCGATAGAAACTATGTCCGTTACGTTAGGAGTAAGCTTAACGATAACGGGCTTTGTAGTAACCTCTTTTACGCTTTTAACTATTTGACTGGCGGCATTAGGGTCGGTACCAAAGCTCATTCCGCCGCCGTGAATATTCGGGCAGCTTATGTTAACTTCAAGCCAGCCAACCTGCTCGCAAGAATCAAGCTTTTGACAGGTGTAAGCGTAATCTTCTACCGAAAAACCGCTTATATTTGCCATAACGGGCTTGTTAAAGCATTTTTTCAATTTGGGTAATTCTTCGGAAATAACCTTTTCTACACCAGGATTCTGAAGACCTACCGAGTTAATAAGTCCCTGCGTGCACTCGGCAATACGAGGGGTAGGGTTACCAAAACGTGCATCGCGAGTTGTTCCTTTAAACGAAAAAGTGCCAAGGCAGTTTATATCGTAAATCTTTGCAAATTCGTATCCAAAGCCAAACGTGCCCGAAGCAGGAATAACGGGGTTATCAAGCTTAATTCCGCAAAGAGTGGTGCTTAATCTTCCCATAAAATTTCCTCCTTTTGCAGTACGGGACCATCGGCACAAATGCGCTTGTAGCCCGTAATAGTTTTACAGCTGCAGCCCATACATGCACCAAAGCCGCAACCCATACGCTCTTCAAAGCTAAATTG
>JAZSMS010000148.1:0-4150 GCA_045536015.1 Clostridia bacterium | reverse complement strand
GGCCAAGCGGTCTTAGGAAGACAACCAACCCAGACAACCCCTTGGCTCACAGAACGACATGGCTACGATCCGACTTTGTTGGTTCGTCGGCAAGAATGATGCTCGGGTCATTTGCAAGGGCAACGGCTATTGCAACGCGCTGTTGTTCACCGCCCGAAAGTTCAAAAAGGGTATTTTGAATTCTATGTTCAAGACCAACTGTTTTCAAAAGTTCTACAGCTCGCGTTTTGTTGACTTGTCCACTTATCCTCATTGGAGCGAGAACATTCTCAAGTGCAGAAAGGTGTGGGATAAGATTACGTGCGTTATTCTGCCAGACAAAACCTATTTTGTTGGTACGAAAATCGTTGATTTCCTGAAAACTCATTTTAAAGGCATCAATGCCATCAATAAAAAGAGAACCTGCATCAGCTTTTTCAAGGCAACCTATAATGTTCAATAGCGTGCTTTTACCGCTACCGCTTGCACCCATAACTGCAAGCATTTCGCCTTTTTTTACGTGCAGGTCAAGCCCTTGAAGCGCAAGAGTTTTGCTTTCACCGCTTTTATATATTTTGACTATGTTTTCGCATAAAATCATACTAAAATACCGTCTTCTATTTTGAAAATTTTATCTGCAAAAGAAAGAATTTCATTATCGTGTGTTGTCATAACGATGGTGATTTCCTTACTTAATTTATTGAAAATTTTCGCAACGTGCTGTGCAGAAGCAAAATCAAGTTGGGCAGTAGGCTCATCGGCAAAGATAATTTTAGGCTTATTTACAATTGCCCGTATAATAGCAATACGCTGCTGCTCGCCTCCTGAAAGTTCTGTTGTGTTTCGTTTTTCTTTGCCCGCAAGTCCAAACTCTTCAAATAAATTAAGTATTAAATTACGGTCTTCATCTTTACCTATAATCCTTTGCATTAGCGCAACATTTTCATAAGCATTAAACTGCGAAAGAAGTGCAACAGATTGAAATACAAAGCCAATATTTTCTCGGCGAAAACGGTCTAAACTTGTTTTGTTTAAATGTGTAATATCTGTCGCGTTAATAATAACATTTCCGCTTGTTACGCTATCTAAACCTGATAAAACGTTCATAAGCGTTGTTTTTCCTGAACCTGACCTACCTGAAATAATATTAAGTCCACCATTAATTTCAAGGCTTATTCCCTTTAAAACTTTTGTTGGAATAGGGGATAAAAATTCTTTTTTTATATCAAATGCCTGTATCATATTATTCCTCACTTAATTTTATGGCGTTTGCAGGCTGAAGTTTTTTAATAAAAGGAATTGTTATAATAGTGATTATTGCGTATAACAATAAAATCAAAGTATACATTTTAAAGTAGTCATTATTGTTAAATGCAATTTGAATGTCTGGTATTTGTGCATCTATGGAAAAGGCGGTGCTTAAAACAGGCACAAACATAATGCTTACAACGTAGCCTAAAACAATAGCAGAAATAATAGGTATAATTCCCGTTAGAATATGCTCTGTAATAAGCATAAGAGTTATGTCTTTTTCTTCCATTCCTATCGCACGAAGCGTTGCAAAGCAAAGTGTATTATTCTTTAATGAAAGAACGTTAAAGATTGTAAAGCCTAAAAACAGAATTATAAAAATTGCAATAAAATTAAAGGTTAAAATACCTCCCGTTGCCTGAAGTGAAGCCTCATAACGCACGCTGTCAAAAAGGTCGTGTCTGACTGTGATATTGTTTAATGTGTAGCTATCATCTATTTGTTTAATTATATCATCTGACGTTATGCTGTCTTCCAGGCTCATCCATACGTCAAAGTCAAGGTTTGGCAGCATATAATCAACATATTCGCTGTTGGCAACAACTAACGGGGCATCTGTATAAGGGTTAAAGCTTGGGAAAAGCTCAACAATTTCGTACACAATAAAAGTAATGGTTTTGTTGTTTGAAATTGTTGGTTTTACTATAAGTGCATCGCCTTTTTGAAGTGATAATTTATCAGCCAGCGTTTTTGAAATTATACATGCATTTGGCGTACTACCTAAAAGGTTAAGGTAGGCGTTGAGGTGCGATTCGTTTTCATCACCTCTGCACCAGGCAACAGAAGAAAATTCCTTAGTATCAATTCCCATAAAAGTAATTTCAACGTCATTTGCTTTGGGAAAACATCCTGTAATTATGCGGGTTTCTTCCTTAACGCCTGTAAAATTATTAAACAAAAATGGTTTAGGTGTCTCTGCTTTGTTTTGTATTGATGCGTCATCAAAAACGGTGGTTCCAAAATCAAGGTCTATAACGCAATCGGCACCTGTTGAATAGTAGAATTTGTCTAGACTATGCGAAAACAGGCTTCTTGCTGAATTTGCAGAAAAAATACAAAGCACAAGCGCAACGATAGTAAAAATTTGTATCCCATACCCTTTGTTTTTTGCTATCGAATTTTTTAACGCACAAAAAGCGCCGACAGAAAACCGTTTTTCAAAAATATTTAATGTGCTTACAAGCGGTTTAAATAAGCGTGCAAATAAAAGAGCACAACCTAAAGTAAAGGCAAAAACGGTTATAAAAACAATAGGTTCAACGGCAATGTTTGCTACAACACCTGAGGAAAGAATGCCTTTTTGTCTTAATATAAATGAAATATAGCCATAAAAGGAAATGCCAAGCAAAATAAAGTCAAAATATAATCTTTGCCAAAGTGGTTTTAAGGAGTTTTTCTTTTTTGCGTTTACGGCATTTGTATTAAAAAGTTTTGTGCAGGGAATAAGCATAGCTATAATGCTTATAAGCCCTGTTACAAGCATATATATAAGGCTTGCAGATAAAAATTGTGCGTTTAGTCCCGATGTGTTTTTAAACTCTAAAAACGAAGAAACGTTTCCTAAAAATTTAACGGCAAAAAGGGAAAGGGGAATTGAAATAATTAGCGCTAAAACAGTTAAGCTCCCGCTTTGAAACAAATAACTTATTATAATTTTCTTTCTTGTTGCGCCGCGTGATAATAAAAGTGCTATTTCATTTTTATCGTTTTTTACAACGCACGAGCTTACAAAGCCTAAATAAAGAACTACAAGAAAAAGAAAAGGTATTTCAAACAATATAATTAAAGCTTCTACCGTAGACTTTTTATTTAAAAAAGAATCAAAAAGATTTTGGTCCGGAACGCTTTTTGTTGCACTCAAATAATCAAGCCATTTGCTTATTTGCCTATTGGTTTCGCTTACTTTGTTAATATCTTTTATTTTTAAGCCTGTGTAATCAAAAACAATATTAAAGCTAACGTCTTTAACAAGGCCGTTGGGAAGAAAATATGCGTTCATATCTTCTTGCAAAATTATAAACTCGTTATCAGAGGAAGAATGCTCAACAACACCTACAGGAATAATATATATTCCTTCATCGGTGTTTTCTTCATGACAGAAGTATGCTTGGTTTAACGTTAAATCCTTGCTGATTTCTGTATTTTTTGTAATCAGTGCCTCAATTGCTCCGTCATTTCGCACTTGTGGAAAAGTTCCGTAGAGTAACGATAAGGCGGTTTCATCTTTGTAAGAAACTGCTTGTATAGTGCTTAACGAAACATCCTTAACGTCCTGCCGTTCATAGATAAGACTCTTACTTGTAAGCTTTTGTGAAAAAGACTTTTCCTGCATCGGCAAGGCTTGTTCAAAAAGAGAATCTACCGAGGACTCTATTTTTTTAAGATTCTGTCCGTAATCTTCACGCACAAGCGTTGAAAAAGGCAGAGAAAAATCGTAGGCAGACGGATGAACTTCTTGCTTTGCGGAAATGTTTAATTCGGTTATGAGCATTCTCTCGCTTAGCGCAGAAGAATATATGGGTATTATCCCCGCTGCCGTTACGCAAATCAATATTCCCAATAAAAGCGCACACATTAAAAATTTGTTTTTCAGCATGCGCAAAAAGGTTAAGTAAATCATAATTCTATCCTAAAATAACGGTTTCGCCGGCTGAAATGCCACTGATAATTTCAACGTAATCACTATTGATTATTCCAACCTGAACAAGCACCTCGCGCCTGGTTATTCCGTCAGCATCTAAAATTTTTACAAAATAATCGTCAGATTTATACTGATTAAGTGCGCGTGCAGGAATACATACGGCATTTTTGTGCGTTTCTTTTGTTACGGTAAAGGTTGCTTTATCTCCATAGCTAAAAG
>JAZSMS010000150.1:0-4755 GCA_045536015.1 Clostridia bacterium | reverse complement strand
CCTTTTTTTGTTATTACCCCACCCAATTTTCAATACAAAACCGCTATTATATTTGCGCCGAATTCTTGAATTTTCTACATATTTTTCGTTTTTTTTAGATAAGAATTTTTATAGCGCTTATAAAGTTTACAAAAAAAGTTTATGTTGCAACAATAGGGGTTTTCTTTTTTGTGCGCAGGCTTTGCTGGCGCATTTTTAATTGTATACAAAAAAACCGACGCAACAATGGGTGTTGTTCTTATCGGAAAATTTGTAATCATACCTGTTTCTGTTAAGAACCAGCATCGCATTTGTATGCACAAATTCAGTTGGGCAGTAGCCCAAACCCACTAACAACAGAAAAGAGAAGATTCGTATATTAACGAGTCTTCTCTTTCTTTTTGTCTGTTAAGTGATATGCTGACTAAAGTCAGCGTGATATTTTCGCTTTGCGAAAGTGATATTGAAGCCTTGCGGCTTCAGTGATATTCTATTCGCCCATAAACTTGCGAAGCAAATATCACTCGGCTGAAAGCCGAATATCACTGCGTAGCAATAGAACTCGCCGCAGGCGAATAGAACTGGCGTGATACTCCGTTAAGAGTATCACGCCAACGTCGGTTTTATTTTTTAAATTATAAAGCAAAGAGCAACTAAAGAAACAAATACAAACAGTATTATTCCAAAAACTATAAACGGATTGGGAGTTTTAATTTTTGGAAGCTTTGTCTCGTCTATCACGATTTGCTCCTGTGCTTCTTCTTTTACCTGATTTGCATAATATTCAACGTTTTTAGGCGTTTTATACGGAGTCTGATACGGTGAAGAAAACGTAGCATTCTGTGCTTGCGTTTGTTCTACTTGTGTTTCTTCAATCTTTTTATACGATGCTCTTGCACATTCAGGGCAAGTTGAGAGCTCGTCTGCATATACTTTTTTGCAAAATAAACATTGTTTCATTTTTTTATATCCCCTTTATTTTATTTTCGCGCGCATAATAGAATAAAAACTGTTGTGCAATACCTGCATACTCGCCAAAATTCTCACTTGCGCAGGCGCTGATTTCTTCCTTGGTTGCCTTGCGCTTTAAATAAAGTGCTTCCATAACCTTTTTTATCCACGTATCAACCGGAAAAGCCGAATAAAAATTAAGACCAAACAAAAGCACGCAATCAGCGACCTTCGGCCCTATGCCTAAATATGAAGTTAATTCCTTTTTAGCTTGCGGATATTCCATCTTTGCAATTTTATCAAGGTCAATTTCGCCTGCTAAAAACGTTTTAACCATTTGCTCTAAATACTTTGCCCTATACCCACAACCAAGCGCGGCATAATCTTGCTCAGTAACGTTTTCAAGCTGTTTTGCAGTAGGAAACGAATAAAAAACGGTATTATCAAACTCGATAGGCGTTCCGTATTTTAGGCAGATGCGCTCAATTATTGTTTTAATTCTTGCAATATTATTGTTTTGCGAAATTATAAACGAAAACAGCGTTTCCCATCTATCCTGCGCCATAATGCGCATACCATTGCCGTATTTAACGGCGTTAAGCAGATTTTCTTCCGCTTTAAAGCCGCTTATAATGGTCGCATAGTCACGCTTTAGGTCAAAAAGCTTAACAAAGACGTCCTCGAATATTTTTTTGCTTACGCCGTCAATAAAAAACTTTTCGCCATCCTGCACGATATATATAACGTTTTGTCCTGCAATGCCAAGATAACCGTCTTTATACCTATTAAATCGAAAGCATTGTCCGTTTTCAAACGTATTTTTTAAATTAAAATCTTTAAAATTTACTTCAAACATAAAAAATAAGCAGCCGTCCAAAAAGACGGCTGCAGCTCATTTTAATTAAGCAACAGGATAAATGCTTACCTGCTTTTTATCTTTACCCTTGTGTTCGAAACGAACAACACCGTCAACCAGTGCATAGAGAGTATCGTCACTGCCGATACCTACGTTCTGACCGGGATGGATCTTTGTTCCTCTCTGACGAACGAGGATGTTGCCTGCAACTACCTGCTGGCCGTCTGCACGCTTAACACCAAGACGCTTGGATTCGCTGTCACGACCGTTTTTAGTTGAACCTACACCCTTTTTATGAGCAAATAACTGTATGTCCATGCGGAGCATTATTACTGCACCTCCTCAATTATTTGTATGTGATTTGGATTTGCCTCGTCAAACGAAGCAAGCCCTGCCAACATTGTTTCAAAAATTGTTCTGCACTTTTCGCTTGATGCATCATTTTTATCTATCATAACGCTAAGCTTGCCGCTTTGCATTTTGATATCGGTTTTAACCTTTGCCACTTCTTCAAGTCCGATAGCCGCAGTTTGCGTTATTGCCGAAACTGCCGCACAGTAGATATTACTACCTGCCTGCTCGCCTGATGCGTGACCTGATGCTAAAAAGCCACAGATAAACCCATCGGGGTTTTTATAAAGCCTGATCTTAGTCATTAGCTTTGCCGATAGAAGTTATTTCTACCTTTGTGTAAGGCTGACGGTGACCGTTGGTCTTACGATAGCCCTTTTTGCTCTTCATCTTGAATACGACAACCTTTTTTGCCTTATCCTGAGCAAGAACCTTACCCTCAGCAACAACACCCTTAACTACAGGAGTTCCAACCTTTGCTTTTTTGCCGTCTTCACCGCAAAGAAGCACGTCGAACTTAACGAGCGAATCTACTTCAGCATTAAGCTTTTCAACGTAGATAACGTCGCCTTCCTGAACGCGATATTGCTTACCGCCTGTTTGAATTACTGCAAACATTATGTAGCACCTCCTCTACAAATCTCGCCATAGTCGGTATTCTTTTAAAAGAAATTTAACAAACCGAGCACTGTGCGGCTAGATAATGATACCACAACCGCTATTTTCTGTCAACGAATTTTTACTTTTTGTTGCAATTATACTAATTATATGCTAAAATACACAAAGTTAAACTTTTACGGAGGTATTTTTTATGTATCCAATCAAGCTTGAAGCCGTATGCAAAAACATCATTTGGGGCGGCGACCAATTAAAAAGAGAATATAACAAAGTTGCCGACGGCAATATTGCCGAAGCATGGGAATTATCAGTTCATCCTGAAGGCATTTGCAAAATTGAAAACGGTGAATTTGCAGGCAAATTATTATCAGAATATCTTGGAAGCGAAGAAAACTTCCCCGTTATGATAAAGCTTATTGACGCTCGTGACCGCCTTTCTATCCAGGTTCATCCCGTAAAGACTGAAATGTGGATTATTATGGACTGCGAGCCCGGCGCAAAACTAGTTTATGGCTTAAAAGATAAATTTTCTGAAAAAGATTTCCGCCAGGCACTTGAAAACGGTACCGCAGAAGATCTTTTAAATTACGTTGACGTACACGTTGGCGACGTATTTTTTATTCCTCAAGGTCTTGTTCACGCCATTGGTGCAGGTATTTTAATTTGCGAAATTCAGCAAAACTCAAACGTTACATATCGCGTTTACGATTATGGACGTCTTCAAAACGGCAAGCCGAGAGAGCTTCACGTTGATCAGGCTATGGGCGTTATTAAAGATTTTACTGCCGAGCAGATTGAAAAAGAAAGATTCTCGCTTGGCAAAGACGAAGAAAGCACGCTTGCACATTGCTCGCTTTTCCGTGTTGACCGCTATCAAATTGACGGAAGCAAAAATTTTACCGTTGAGGGCGAATTTATTTCGGTTATCTGCTTAGATGGTTCGGGCGAGATTAACGGCGAAAAGATGATTAAAGGTGATTCGTATTTTATTCCGAAAACCTGCAAAAACTTTACGGTTTCGGGCAAGGCGGATATCGTTGTTACAAGAGTTTAAATTCAGCCAAAGTATTAATTAGCAAAAAAGGTCGGAAAATTCCGACCTTTTTATAGTTTGTATAAGCCCTGCTTTTTACGGTACTGAAGCGGTGTTGCACCGCACTTTTTCTTAAATATAAAACCAAAGTAATTATAAGAAGAAAAACCACATTCCTCCGAAATTTCAAGCACTGTTTTATCCGTAAACAGCAGCATATATTTAGCCTTGGATATTCGTGTTTCACACAAAAATTCTAGCGGAGTTTTACCCGTTTTACCGGTAAAAAGCGTATGAAAATAGTTTGGCGTTAAATTGACGTGATCGGCAATATCGGCAAGCTTTATATTTTTGCAAAAATTTTCGGTTATAAAAACTCTTGCAAGTGAAACGGTATCCCGCCCACCAAAGTTTTCTAAAACCCTTTCACTAGAAAGCATTTGCGATTTGATTTCTGCAATAAATTCAAATATATAAGAAGTTAATTTAAGCGGCAAAAGCTCGTCCTCAAGCGGATAGAGCGATGCCGTCTTTTTTATAAGCTGAATTACCTTTTCGCTATCTGTTAACTGCACGCTTTGCGGAAGCTCGTCTAAAAGAGCGCGTATTTCGCCGCCGCGCACCATAAAGTGCAGATAATAGCAAGAAAAACTAAGCCTTGAGCGGCGCACGTCACCCGGCTTAAAAATTGCTATACTGCCCTTAGAATATTTAATTTCTTTTCCGTTTAAAATTCCACCGGGATAATCCTGATCGTATAATTCTATCTCATATTCTTTTACCTGGCGCGCATTTGTTATCGTGCCCTTTTTATAGCCAAGCTTTTCCGAATCAAAATATCCGCCTGCATTCAAAAAAGGATAGTCCATATTTTTACCCCAAAATCGTAAGATTTCTTATAAAATAAGTAATATTTACCGTATGATTTTGTTTATTTTTATGTTATTATAATCAAAGACAAGCATAT
>JAZSMS010000035.1:0-3157 GCA_045536015.1 Clostridia bacterium | reverse complement strand
CTATTAATTATACTTCGGATAGAATAAGCTCGGTAACAGATGGCGCGGGCAGAGACTTTACCTTTACATACAACAGTAATGGATTTTTAATGTCGATATGCGCGCCTGGAGATGACGATAATGTAACAATTATCAGCTATGAATATTCCGGCGAATACCTTAGCGGTATAACGTATCCTGACGGTAGAAAAGTAGTTATTACGTACGAATCAAGCAAGCCTAAAACAGTAACGTTGTTTGATCAGAACGGAGTCGCTGTATACAAGGTTGAATATTTGTTTAATGGTGATAAGGTTGAATCGGTAACAGAATACGGTGTGGAAAACGGCGCATTTGTTAAAGGTGCAAGCAGTACGTATTCCTTCTCGATAGCGGCAAACAGAACCACGGTTACCACAACAGAAGTTGCAGATAGCGCTGAGGAAAATGATAACGTTATAAAAACGGTATATTGCTTTGATGATGACGGTAACGTAATAAGCGAGTATGCTTATAGCGCGGATACAGGAAATGATGCTGTAAGTGGTAGCGGTAGCGGAATAAATCCATATTTAAGCGACGGCGGAGTAAAAAGCATACGAAACGTTATAAATCTTATTAAAGACGGTAACTTTGAGTGTGCTTGTAAGGAAACGGGTGAGTCAAACTTTTGGACGGCAACGTCAAATGTAGTCAGCCCGTCAAGTGCAATGCCAATTAGTAATTATCTTAATAGTGAATATGGCAGATGCTATATGGAAATAGTTTCAAAAGATCCTGATGCAAGCGCTTTAGGAGTGTATCAGCAGATGGCTGCGTTACCTGCAGGGGAATACACTTTCTCGTGCTACGTTAAGCCGGAAACCGATATAATCGGAAATCCATATAATAATCTTGGGGCATATATTCGTGTAGTTGATGCTCAAAACAACATTATCGCAGAGAGTGAGCATCTTACAAATAAAGAAAGCTCATATTATCGTCTTATTTTGCCCTTTACGCTTACAAGTTCTCAAGAAATAAAGGTTATGCTCTTGGTAAATGGCTGCGGTGAAGTCTTGTTTGACGGCGCGCAGCTTGAGAATAATCCTTTTGCAAGCGAATTTAATATGATTGAAAATGCCAGCTTTGAAGAAGAGTGTGCTTGGGAAAAAAGCTTTGGTAACGGTAAAACAACTTATGCTTTTGACGGTGAGTCTGTTATGATTCTTCCTGGCAATATAGATTTAAAAAGACAGGGAAAACAGACAATTTATCCCCGTTTATCTAAAGATGTGCGTGAAACATTTACGCTTTCAGGCTGGGCAAAGGGATCAGACTGCTTGCCAAATCGCAAGGATGAAGAATATTCGCCGCAATTCAGACTTAAAGCAAAACTGTATTATGCTGATAAAACGGAGTCAGAAGAGGCTTATGCAGATTTTTCTCCTTGCTGTGACGAATGGCAGTATACTTCGGTTCAGTTTTCAAAGAGCAAGTATGCTGGACTTAGTAAAATCGAGGTGGTGTGTGAATACAACTACAATTCAGGCAGTGCGTTGTTTGATAGCATTCAGCTTGTGCGCGATAGTGTTGAAGCAGGCTTGGCTGAAGGCGATTTTGGTACAGGAGGCGGCTCGGGATATTCGGGCGACAACGTAGATACTACAAAGGCAGAATTTACAGAAAGTGTAGATGGCTATGGCAACACCTTAACCGAAACCACGTATTTTGACGGTGAGCTTGGCACTATTTACCGTTCGTTTGAGTTTGATGATGATGATTATAACAACCTTACAAAAGAAGTTGATGCAAGAGGAAATGAAACAATCTACACCGTAGATGCCGAAACCTCGCGCAACGAAGAAATTGAAGACCGCCTTGGCAATAAGACGGCGTACGAATATGATGCTGCAGGCAGAACAACAAAGGTAACAAGCAAAAATTCAAGCAACCAAGTGCTTGCCCACGTAGGATATTCTTACGATGCTTTTGATAATATGACCGAAATTGTTCGCGGCGACGGAATGAAATATATGCTTAAGTATAATGCGTTCCATAACCTTGAAAGTATAGGTATTGACGGCAAAAACGACGGTGACCTAATTAAATATACGTATAAAAACGGTAACGGACGACTTAAAGAAATTACTTATGCTAACGGCGACAAAATGAAGGCAAGCTACAACAGCATTGGTCAGATGATAGCAGAAAAGTGGTTTGATAAGCTTCAAAATGTGACAGCATTCTACAAGTATGTATACGATAACAACGGAAACATAGTACGAAGTGTTGACATATCAGGCAAAAAAGAGTATGATTATGTATACAAAGATAGCAAGATAGTAACTGCAACAGAGTATGCAATACAAGTAGATAACTCTGAAATGATAACCTCAAAGACGGTAGTAAGCGCAGCGCGCTATTATTACGACGGCGAGGATAAGCTGTTAAAGAAAATTATTACCTTTGCAAATGGAAAGCAAAGTGAAATATACTATCAGCGCGGCGAAAATGATGCTCAAGCAGTTAAAAATATTGTTAACGGCAAACCCGTAACAAGCCATTCTAATACTGATAGCTTTGGCAGAAAAGAATTTGATGAACTTCAGCTTGGCACTAAATCGGTATGGCGTAAATTTAATTACCACGCCGGTGAAGTAACGCAGGAGCATATCAGCGCAGAAAAGGTAAAATCTACCCCGACAACCCAGCTTGTAAGTAAGATAGAGTTTAGTGATGGCAGAGAGCTTTTATATGAGTACGATGCCGAAGAGCGCATTACAAAGGTAATAGAAACAGATAAACAGCAAGAAGTTTCAAGTACAACCGAGTACACATATGATGCATTAGGTCAGCTTTTAGAAGAAAAGGTAAACGGCGAAACAGTTAACTTAATGACCTATGACACCTACGGCAATATTCTTACTAAAAACGGCGTAGAGTACAGCTACTGCGACGGAATTTGGAAGGATAAGCTTACAGGCGTAGGCGAGCAGACCATTACCTACGACGCTCAAGGTAACCCGACAAGCTATTTAGGACATACGCTTACTTGGGAAAAGGGCAGACAGTTAAAATCGTTTGATAATATTACGTACACGTACAACGCAAACGGCATTCGTACAAGCAAGACCGTAAACGGAGTAAAGCACGAATATATCCTTGACGGGACTAAGGTATTGTGCGAGGAGTGGAA
>JAZSMS010000126.1:0-16773 GCA_045536015.1 Clostridia bacterium | reverse complement strand
GATTTTGTCACGCTTAAAGGTGATTTTGTAGAGCACGATTTGTATGGCGAGCAATTTGCCGCAAAGGAATATGAGATATGCAAGCCCGAAACGGAGGAGGATATAGAAAACTATCTTGCTTCAGGAATAATAAAGGGCATCGGTCCCAAAACAGCAAGGGATATCGTTGATGAATTTGGCGCTCGTGCGCTTGATATTATAGAAACAGACCCTATGCAGCTATTAAAAGTGCGCGGCATAGGAATGGCTAAAATTGACGTTATAAAGGAATCGTATCAAGAAATACGTGCTGCACAGAATTCTATAATGTTTTTGCAAAAATTTGGTATTTCTACCAAGCTTGCGCGGAAAATTTATACTGTTTACGGCGAAGCGACGCAGGTGTTTGTTTCGGCAAACCCGTACGCACTCATTAAAGATGTTGACGGTATAGGCTTTTTAACGGCTGACGATATTGCCGAAAAGCTTGGCTTTGAAAAGGATTGTGAAGCACGAATAAGCGAGGGTATTAAATATTGCTTGTTAGAAGCAGGTAACGGTGAGGGACACACGTTTTTGCCAAAAAACGTGCTTATAAGCCGTGCGCAAGAGCTTTTGCAAATTGATGAAAAAAGAGTTGAAGAAAGTATTGTAATGCTTTCTAAAAACAAGGCGATAATAGTTGAAGATGATGATATTTATCATTCGCTTTTCTATTATGCCGAAGAAAAAGTTGCTAAAAAGCTTTTAGAGATATCTGCACCTAAAATAGAGAACGAAGCAAGTATAAATGCCGACGTAGAAAAGTACGAAAAATCAAAGAAAATTATGCTTGCACCAAATCAAAAAAAGGCAGTAGCAGAAGCAATAAACAATGGCATTTGCATAATAACGGGTGGTCCGGGAACGGGTAAAACCACAACGCTTGACTGTGTTTTAACGCTTTTAAGAAAAAGAGGCGAAAAAATAGTTTTAGCGGCACCTACGGGCAAGGCGGCAAAGAGAATGTCGCAAGCGTGCGGGGAAGAGGCAAAAACTATTCATCGCCTGCTTGAATATTCTAAAACGGACGGCGAAAATTACAAGTTTAAGCGCAATGAGGAAAATCCTTTGCAGTGCGACGTTTGTATCGTTGACGAAGCAAGTATGATAGACGTTTTTTTAATGCGTGCATTGCTTGAAGGCATAAGCAAAAATGCAAGGCTTATTTTAATAGGCGATGCCGATCAGCTTCCGTCGGTTGGCGCAGGTAATGTGCTTAGTGATATGATTTTATCGAACGAATTTTCGGTTGTAAGGCTTACCGAAATTTTCAGACAGGCGGCACAAAGCATGATAATAACTAATGCGCATCGAATAAATAACGGTCTTATGCCCGAGGTAAACAAAAAAGACGGTGATTTCTTTTTAGACAGACGAGCAAACGAGGGCGATATTGCAAAGACGACGGTAGACCTTTGCTCACGCCGTTTAACAGATAAATATAAGCTTGACGCTTTTAAGGACATTCAGGTGCTTACACCGATAAAACGTGGTATTTGCGGTGTTTTTGCACTAAATAAGGCGCTTCAGCAGGCGCTTAACCCTCCAAGCGATAAAAAGCGCGAGCATGTCTTTGGTGAAGACGTTTTTCGCGAGGGTGACAAGGTTATACAGATACGCAATAATTATGACCGTCAGTGGCGGCAGTTTGATAAGTTTGGACTTGCAACGGACGGAACGGGTGTTTTTAACGGCGATAGCGGTATCATAGAAGAAATTGATAAAAACGCGCACGAAATAGTAGTTTGTTTTGAAGATAATAAAAAAAGTATTTATACTTTTTCAGAGCTTGATGAGCTTAATCTTGCATATGCGCTGAGTGTGCATAAAAGCCAGGGATGCGAGTTTAAATTCGTAGTTATGCCAATGCCGATGGGAAGTATGCGCATTTTAACGCGAAACTTGTTTTATACCTGTGTAACGCGCGCGCAAAAGATGGTTGTATTGTGCGGAAGCGATTCAACGGTTAAGCTGATGGTAGAAAACAATCAGACGCAAAAAAGGTATTCTTCTCTTGCAAAAAGACTTAAAACAGACGTAAAAACGCTATAAAACGATATAATTCATAAAAAGTTAAGAATATATACAAAAAAATTCAAAAAATAGTTGCCAATTAATTTTGTGTAGTGTATAATAGGAGCGTTGACGAAAAGTTTATAACGGAATTATGGATACTTAGAGTATAAGGTTACTGTTTATTCCCATTTTACTGTATAACTTACACGTGAACAAAAAATATAATGGGGGTACATAGTATGTACGAAGATAAGACTCTTATCTGCAAAGAATGTGGCAAAGAATTCACATTTACTGCAGGCGAACAGGAGTTCTATGCTGAAAAGGGCTTAAAGAACGAGCCCGGCCGTTGCCGTGAATGCCGTCAGGCAAAGCGCAATGCTCAGCGTGGACCAAGAGAGATGTTTGATGCAGTTTGTGCAGAGTGCGGCGCAGCAACAAAGGTTCCTTTCCAGCCTAAAGAGGATAGACCTGTTTACTGTGACGAATGCTTCAAAGCTCATCGTTCATAATTCTTTTTAATGACAAAATAGAAAACCGACTTAAAAAAGTCGGTTTTTTATTTTGCTTATTTTTAATTTTTTAAAAAATTCCGCCGGGGTGAGTCATAAGAAACTCGTCGATAAAGTAGTGGAAAATCTTTGAGGCTAAGCCGTGGTCGTAATAGCGCTCGATAGCAATTTCGTTCTTTCCGTATTCAAGGAAGAATTCGGTTGCCATTTCGTAAGCCTTCATATCGTTGCCAAGGCACTTTTCTTTCATAAATGCGGCTACGCCCTCAATATAGTCGGCATGGAAGGGAAGTAAGCGCATCGAAACAGTTTGTGGTCGTGTGGGCATATTTGTATGTGCTGCTGCAATTTCGCGTGCTTTTTGTGCAAGTGCGGGAATCTTGTCAAAGTTTTCTGCCATTGCAGGATTATAATATTTACCCTTAGAAAGATCGGATGACTGTTGACCCTCCATATATGCATAATTAAAGGTATCAGAAACTGCATCAAGGTATTCTTTAACTGTTTTCCAATCTTCACCGTAGATGTGCTTAAAGTAATCTTCAAGTACCTCGTCGTAGTTGCAATCACGGTTCATAAGGGTTTCGGCATAGATGTAAAGCGGGAAGCCGTTGGGGAAGAAGGCACGCTGTGATCCGTCTTCTACAAAACCGTCAAGACCAAGGTATTTAAGCGAAAGAACGTCTTCGTAAAGACGGCGGCTTAAGTACATATAACCGGGATCGGTAAACTGGTGCCACCAGAAGTGATACTCGTAAGAGAAGCACGGACCGGGCCAAACTTTTTTCCACTCCTTTAATAAGCTGGCCGTTGCCTCGGCGCTTGTAGGGGGAGCCCAAGTGTTGCGCTTGTAGGGAAGGGGCTCGGGCAAAACAGAATTTTCGTTTATACTTGCAGTATACGAGCGGGTAATAGGTGCATATAAAAGCGAAAAACGTGTGGGGTTTTTAATACGTGCTTCAATCGGCGGGAACATTGTATCGTAATACGAAATAAATACAACGCGCGTATTAAGTCCCTCTGCAGTAAGGGCATCGTCAATATCATTCATCATCATTATGTAATAATCAGAGGGGGTAAGCTTTGAACACTCCTCGCACTCGCAATGATTGCGCTTATCGTCAGCAAGCCAAACGTGAAGATAATCAACGTTTCTCTGTTTTTTTGCATACTCAACGATGTCGTTTGCAACTATTGCTCTAACCTTGGGGTTAGACATACAAAGGTTTGTGTTAAGCGCAATACCGTTAAAGAGCTCACGCTTGCCGTTAATCATAGCGAGGCATTCTCTTTGCTCGTCTGTTAAATCCTGCTCGCTTGCGCTCCAACCGTCAGACGAAACAAGTCCGAAGGGTTCTGCTGTCCAGCCGTGACCTATATCGTGGAACTGAAGACCGCGCTTTGAAATTTCTGCCTCACACTGTCTTTTCCACTGAAGAACCTGCTGCTTAGAAACAGGCTCGGGGATGCGGTAACGGGTATTGTTTAAGTGCGAATAATACCAGTTGTAATATGTAAAAGGAATTTTAAACTCAAGCATATAAATGTTAAGCTCAAGCTTTGCATAAAAGTCTATGGTTTCAAGCATACATTGCTGGAATTCGGCACCCTCGTTGCAGTAGCCGCGGAAACGATGATCAGCTAATTTGTGATACTTGATAGGCTCGATGTCCTTAACGGGAATAAATTCGCCGTCAACGCCGGGATACAACCAACGGCAACCGTTTTCGCGTAAAAAACGGTAAACCGAAAAAAGAACGCTTCGGGGGTTAGAGCCTGCTAAAATACCACCGCAGCAATCGGTGTCAACGTGAATAACGTCGTCAAGTAAAACGTCTTTTGCTTCGCTGGGAAGATTAAAATCTTCAAGCAAGCCAAGGCGAAATCCGTCAGTTGCGTTAGGCTCAAACTCGATAGAAACGTCACCTGCATCAGGCATCATCATTTTAAGATACTTTTTAAGTTCTTCTGCGGCAAAGTCAATAACGTTGTTTGCACGCATTTTTTTGATTTGAAACATTTTTTATCTCCTTTAAAATTTTTATTCCCATGAAACAAGCCCAAGCTCGTCCATAATTTTATCGTGTAGGTCAAAATAGATTTCTACTGCACTTGATAAAAAGTCTTCGTCAACGTTTTTTAGTGCGTTTGCAATGTGTTCAATTATAAAATCAAACGCATCGTCATCATCATAAAAGTTGTCGGTAAACTCATTATCTACTATTATTTCTGCCTTTGTCATATAGGCAAGGTCATAAGTAAGTGCAAGGTTAAAGATTTTTTTATATTCGTCTAAATTTGCACCCTGATTTTCTTCTTTTAAAAGCTCAAGCATTCTGTTTAACGCCTGATCGTCAAAACCCCTCATAAAACAGCCTCCTTAAATTTTTGTAAGTTATCGGCAAAAACAATCATATTTTGTTTTATCGGTTCATTTGTTGAAAGGTCTACACCCGCAATGCGCAAAAGATCTACAGGGAAGCCGTTTCCGCCTGAAGATAAAAACTTTAAATATTTATCTACTGCACTTTTGCCGTTTGTTAAAATTTTATCGGCAATGGCGACTGCGGCAGAAAAGCCGGTTGCGTATTGATAAACGTAATAACAGTTATAAAAATGCGGAATACGAGACCATTCGGTAGCAATAAAATCATCAGTTTCAACAGCGTCACCATAATACTTTTTATTTAAAGCGGCATAAGTGGAATTAAGCCACTCGACAGTAAGACTTTCGCCATTTTCGGCTTGCTGATGTGCTAAAAGTTCAAATTCGGCAAACATTGTTTGACGAAAAACAGTTGTGCGTTCTTGCTCTAAAAAGTGGTTAAGCAAATAAGCGCGCTCGGTTTTATCGCTTGTTTGGTTAAGCAAGTATTTTAACAAAAGAACTTCGTTGACAGTTGAAGCGACCTCGGCTACAAAAATGCGGTACTGTGCTTTTTCGTAAGGTAGATTTTTATCCGAAAAATAAGTGTGCATCGAGTGACCTGCTTCGTGCGCAAGGGTAAAAACGTCTTCAAGCCTGCCTTGATAATTTAAAAGCATATACGGATGAACACCGTATGCACCCCACGAATAAGCGCCGCTTGTTTTGCCCTTTGTTTCAAAAACGTCTATCCAACGCTCTGAAAATGCTTTTTCAAGCAATGAAATATATTCTTCGCCAAGCGGGGCAAGAGCCTTTTTTAATAATTCCTGCGCTTCTTCGTAGGGATATTTTTTTTCTGATTTATTAACGATAGGAACGTACATATCGTACATTTTCATATCTTGCAAGCCAAGCAACTGCTTTCTTGTTTTAACGTAATCGTGTAAAATGGGAAGCGAATCGTTAACGGCTTGTATAAGACTGTTGTAAACGCTTTCTGGAATATTTCCGCCAAAAAGCTCACCTGCTAAAACGGTAGGGAACTTTCTTGCACGCGCATAAAATAAATCTTTTTTTACGCTTGAAGAATAAAGTGCGGCGAGAGTGTTTATCGAGTCAGAGTGCGCCGAATACATAGATTCGTACGCCTGCCTGCGAACGTCGCGGTCAGAAGATTGCAAGTACATTCCGTAAGCACCGTGCGACATTTCAAGCGTACTGCCGTCTTTTTGAGTTATGGGCTTAAAGGTCATATCAACGTCATCAAGCATTGTAAAAACAGTATCAAACGATGATGCCATATCAAGCGAAAGCGCAAGGATTTTTTCTTCGCCTGCAGAGAGTGTGTGTTCTTTAGCGCGAACTAATTCTTTTAAATAAATTGAGTTGTTTTCAAAAACGGGGTCACAAGCAAATGAAAGAAGAATTTCGTCGTCAAGTGCCGAAAGTTCCGGGTCAACAAAAGACGTTTCTGCCTGCGAAAGCGTTAAAAGCGAATATGCTTTATCACACATAGAAACGTATTTATTGTTGCTGTTATCCTGATCTCTATTCATCTTTGCATAGACGTAAAGACGCTCTAAAATAGGGGAAAGGGTATGGTTAAAATCAAAAAACTCTTTTAAAATGGTTTTATCGGCAAGCTTTCCCTTAAAAGAAGAAAATTCTTTAATTTGCTCTTTTGCAATATTAAATTGTTCCTCCCAAATTTCGTCAGAAGCAAAAAGATCGGCTAAATTCCATTTATATTTACTGTCAATTTGATCTCTTGGTTGCATTAATTCCTCCATAAAGATAAACTCATATTTATTCTACCATATTTTTGTAAAAAATAAAACAAAAAAAGGTAAAAATTTTACCTTTTTTATATTTTTGTATTTAAATGTTAAAAATCCACGTTGCAATACCAAAAAATACCATAACGCTAAGGGCATCAACTATCGTTGTTATAAGCGGTGATGCCATAATTGCAGGGTCAAGCTTTGCTACCTTTGCCGCAATAGGCAAAAGGCAACCAAGCGTCTGTGCAAGGCATACGGTAAAAATTATTGCAAGGCTTGAAGTAAGCGCAAGCTGAAGTTCTGAAAAGCCGTTAACAAATAAAATTCGGGCAAAGTTTATTATCGCAAGCGCAAAGCCGATAAGTAGTGAAATGCGAATTTCTTTAAACCAAACCTTTAATGCGTCGCGCGGGCGAATTTCATCAGTTGCCATACCGCGAATAATCATAGTTGAGGTTTGTGCGCCGCAGTTGCCGCCCGTAGACATAAGCATAGGCAAGCAGGCGATTAAAAGCGGATAAAGCATAAAGGTTTCCTGATAAGCATTAATGATTCCGCCCGTAATCATTGCCGAAATCATTAATATGATAAGCCAAATAATTCTGTTTTTTGCATGCTTAAAAACACTTGCGGAAAAGTAACTTTCCTCAATAGGAGCAACTGCCGCCATTTTAGAAAAGTCCTCCGTTGCTTCGTCACGGATAACGTCAATAGCATCGTCAACCGTAATTATGCCTACAAGACGTTTTTCTTTATCAACAACGGGAAAAGCCAAAAAGTCGTATTTGTCAAAAAGCTTGGCAACCTCTTCTTTATCGGCATGCGTTTCGACAAAAATTACGTTTTCTTCCATAATTTCCGCTATGGTTTGGTCTTGCCGGGCAAGTAAAAGTTCTCGCACGGTGACAACACCAAGCAAGCGGCGGCTTTTAGAAATTACGTAACAGGTATAAACAGTTTCGCTATCTAGCCCTGCGTGCCTTATTATGTTAAAGGCATCGTCAACCGTCATATCCCTGCGCAGATAAATGTACTCGGGCGTCATAATGCTGCCTGCGCTATCGGAGGGATATTCTAAAATTTTGTTTATATGCTCGCGCATTTGACTGTCACAGTTTTTTATAATTCTGCGCACAACGTTGGCGGGCATTTCTTCTATAATGTCAACGGCATCGTCGACAAAAAGTTCGTCAAGCATCTGATGAAGCTCAAAATCAGAAAACGATGATATTAAAGCTTCCTGATTTTGCGCATCAAGCTCGATAAAAGTTTGCGCCGCAATGTCTTTAGCAAGCAAGCGAAATGCAACCGGAAAAAGCTTTTTATCCAAAATATCACTTTGAAGAATTTCTGCAATATCAACCGGAAGAAGATTTGAAAGAGCTTCGCGTGCCTTTGCGGCCTTTTTTTCGCTGAGATATTCGTTTAAAATCTCAGCAGTGTTCAAATTCTCGTTTTGCATTAGTGGTACCTCCTAAAAATTTAGTTTGCACAAAAGTGCGAAGGTACACAACTCCAAAAATAAAAGTACAGAGATAATCTGTACTTTATTATGCGAAATATTCAGAAAAAAGATGCGTCAGAGTATAATGAATGACGCGTTATTCTGACTACTTCGCAAAGGAGAAGTGCCACCGTCTTCCATTATACTCACCTCTTTTTTATATTTTTTCTTATAATAAACCCTTAATGCTTAATTGTCAAGAATTTATTCGCTTCTAAGGGCTATTACGGGGTCTTTTTTAGCTGCCATACGTGCAGGGGCAAGACCTGCAATGCAGGTGAAGAACAAACTTACTAATATAAGCACTATAGCACCCTGTAGCGGTAAGTAAGCAGTAAGTGACTGAATACCCGAAAGTGCGCGGATAATAATATTTATCGGTATACACAGTAAAACTGTCAAGCCAACGCCAAGTCCGCCCGAGATAAGACCGATAATAAGCGTTTCGGCATTAAACACGCGTGAAACGTCGCGCTTTGAAGCACCTATTGAGCGAAGAACGCCTATTTCTTTAGTGCGCTCAAGCACCGAAATATAGGTTATAATGCCTATCATAATAGTAGAAACTATAAGCGAAATCGAAACGAAAGCAATGAGCACATAGGTTATTGCATTTATTATTGTTGTTACCGAAGAAAGAATAAGTCCAACGTAATCTGTATATGAAATTTGCTTATCTTCGTCGCATGAAGCATTATAATTTTCAATTGTTTCGACAACCATATCCTTATCGGCAAAGGTTGAAGAATATAAAAGAATTTGTGACGGCGAATCTTTATCAGTTACACCTAAAAGAGTTAAATTATCCTTGTAGGTTGAGCTTGATGCTTTTTCGGGAGCACATTCGTCGTATAATGCAAGAATCTGCTCGTTTGTAAGTGATTTATAATATTCGTCAAAGGCTAAAGCTACCTTATCCTTTGAGGGCGATGCCATCTTTGAATAAACCTCTATTGCGCTTTGGGTTATTGCCGCATCAACGCGGGCATCAACCTCTGCATCCGAAAGCGTCATTAAATAAGGCATAAGATTTTGTGCAGGAATATTTGTAGAGGCAGAATAATTGGAAACAAGGAACATTACCTTTGTATTTTTGTCGGTAAGCTTTGATAAGTATTGTGCCTTTATTTTTGCAAGCTCGTCTTTAGATGGGGCAAGAGCAAGCTCGTTTATTTTTGCTTTTGCGGCTTCTTCGTGCTGAGCAATAAGCATTTGGCGAATTTGCTTTTTAACCATATCAAAGAGTTCTTCGTCAGAATAGCCGTCGATAAAACTACGGATAGATTCTTCATCAAGACCTGCTGACTCGGCATATTGGTTAAATATCATATCTTCAAGCGCCTTACGGTTTGGATATGCCTGCATATACTGGTTAACTGTATTTTCTATTGCTTCCTCGTCAGGAATAGACAATATTTTAAGATACATATCATATTTCTGATTTACGTTAAGCGTTGCAAATAGAGCCTTTAATTCGTTAACCTTTTGCTCGTCTGTAATGATTTCCTCCGCTGCTTTAAAAGGCAATGCAGAAATAACGTCGGTTTCAGGGTTTGATAACTGCTCTTTTACTATTTCGGCTTCCGAAGTTTTTTCAATTAAGTAATCGGTAAGCTGGGGCGTGTAGTAAAGTGAAGAAGAAAGGTTGATTTTTGCATCTTCCCCGGGACGGATAATTCCGCAAATTTTAAGATCGAGGCCGTTTTTGATTTTAACTTCCATTGCCGAATCGTTATCGGAAATATTTTCCCAACCGTCGCTTGTCTTATTAAAGAGGTCGGTCTGAGGAATTATCTTAAACGAAATATTACAAATATCTTCGTAAGAATAGCTTTTAACCTCAATTTCTACTTCCTTGCCATCGCGTGCTGCAAGCATATTAGAAAGAATGTCAGAGGTGCTTAATAAACCAAGAGAATGAAGGGTAATATCCGTTATTTCGTTATTTTTATCAAGAACTAAAATAACATCTGATTTATCCTTTGGCCACGAGCCTGCAAGCAATTCGTACTGATCGGTTATCATTGGCGAAACGTTACCGTTTTCGTCAAATAGTAATTCATCCCAAATATTAAAGGAAGAAAAGCTTGTAGAAAGTGACATCATACTGGTTGAGGATGCGGTTGTACTTGTCATAGAATCAAAAACTTCCATAATGTCTGATTTTTGATACTTATCCTCGTCAATTTTTGTGTAGATGTTAATGGGAACGAGATATTTGTACTGAATAAGACGGGTGTAGTCTTTTATTTTGCTTTCTTCACTTTCAAAGTAGGTTTTAAGTGAACCTAAATCGTTGTAATTTACAGTTGAAGAATTAACAGAATTTACAAGGTCATACATAATCGAGCTTGTATAAACCTTGTCTTTTGCGTGGTTTTTTGATTCTTGGGCAGAGCTCATCATTGAGGTAATAAGTGCACCCATATCCATTTCTTCGGCATTTAACTGCAGAGGATAAGAGGTAAGCGAATCTTCTTGAACCTCGTTTATATACGCATTTATTCCTGTTGAAAGCGAGAGAATAAGTGCTATACCGATTATGCCGATAGAGCCTGCAAAACTTGTTAAAAACGTACGAGCCTTTTTAGTTAAAAGGTTGTTAAGCGAAAGCGAAAGCGCAGTAAAAAAAGACATTGTGGTCTTTTTTGTTTTTTCAATGCGTTTTTCTTCGTGCTCGGTGTTAAAGGGATTGCTGTCGTCGGTTATTTTGCCATCCTGAAGACGAATAATTCTGTTTGCATATTGGTCGGCAAGCTCGGGGTTATGAGTTACCATAATTACAAGGCGGTCAGCGGAAACTTCTTTTAATAAGTCCATAATCTGCACGCTTGTTACTGTGTCAAGTGCGCCCGTAGGCTCGTCGGCAAGTAGGATATCGGGGTCATTAACAAGTGCACGCGCAATAGCAACACGTTGCATCTGTCCGCCTGATAATTGATTTGGTTTTTTGCTGATCTGGTCGCCGAGACCAACCTTTTCAAGTGCTTTTTTAGCTTTTTCTCTGCGCTCGGCACGCGAAACGCCCGATAACGTAAGCGCAAGCTCAACGTTGGCTAAAACGCTTTGATGGGGGATGAGGTTATAACTCTGAAAAACAAAACCGATAGAGTGGTTTCGGTATGAGTCCCAGTCGGCATCGACAAACTGTTTTGTGGTTTTTCCGTTTATAACAAGGTCACCGTCAGAATAGTGATCAAGCCCTCCGATAATGTTAAGCAGAGTTGTCTTACCGCTTCCTGAAGGACCTAATATTGCGACAAACTCATTTTGGCGGAAAGAAAGCGAAATATCGTCAAGAGCTTTAACCGAAAAAGAGTCGCTTTTATATTCTTTTTTTATGTGCTCAAGGTGTAACATAAAAACCTCCAAGTGTATTTTTATATATTCTACCATAAAATACCGTTTTTTGTATGAAAAATAAGCGAAAAATTTAAGTAAAAAGTGCTTTTTATTATTAGTTAGTTGTGTTATAATATATTAAATATATTGGGGTAGTTTAGTTTTATGGAAAAATTAGAAGAATTTTCACGCCAAAATAAGCTTATAGGCGAAGAAAATACAAAAAAACTTAATACTGGCTCGGTAATAGTTTTCGGCGTTGGCGGAGTAGGATCTTTTGCCTGTGAGGCACTTGCTCGTGCAGGAGTAGGCAATATTACGGTTGTTGATAATGATACTGTTGCAAAAAGCAATATCAATCGTCAACTTATTGCGCTTAATTCTACGCTTGGCAAAAATAAAACATCGGTTATAAAAAAACGAATTAACGATATAAACCCCCAAATAACCGTAACTGAAAAAGTTCTTTTTTATGACGAAAGCACACAGGACCAGTTTGATTTAAGTTCTTATGATTACGTGCTTGATTGCATTGACTCCGTTAAATCAAAAGTGTTGCTTATAAAAA
The DNA here is from genome assembly GCA_045536015.1 of Clostridia bacterium. GTDB lineage: Bacteria > Bacillota > Clostridia > Christensenellales > QALW01 > JAZSMS01. The sequence continues at coordinate 4,661 of JAZSMS010000126.1, read as the reverse complement.
ATTCCCAAAATACAAGGATAATTTCGGCAATGGGCACGGGTAACAAGCTTTGCCCCGAAAAACTTGAGATAACCGATATTTCCAAAACAAGCTACTGTCCGCTTGCCAGAAAAATGCGGACAGAGCTTAAAAAGATAGGAATACAAGAATTAAAGGTAATTTATTCTAAAGAAGAACCTAAAAAGGTAGAAGGCGCACCTGCAAGCATTTCATTTGTGCCCTCTGTTGCAGGGCTTATGATGGCGGGCGAGGTTATAAAGGAGCTGATAAAATGAAAACGGTTTTAATAACGGGCGCCTCAAGGGGTATTGGTGCGGCAATAGCAAAAACGTTTGCAGAGGCGGGATATAACGTTGTAATAAATTATAATTCCAGTAAAGAGCAAGCAGAAGCACTTGCAGGACAGATTAACGGTTTTTTAGTTAAAGCAGATGTTTCTAAACAAGAAGAAGTAGAAAAAATGTTTGCACAGGCAAAACAAAAATTTGGCAAAATAGATGTTTTGGTAAACAATGCGGGCGTTGCGCTTAAAAAAATGATTTGCGATACGTCTTTACAAGATTGGCAAAGAGTGCTTGATATAAACTTGACGGGTACTTTTTTAGCAAGCAAGTGTGCAATTAAAGATATGATGTATTCTGGCGGAAAGATTATAAACGTTTCTTCCGTTTTCGGTTTATCGGGAGCAAGCTGTGAGGGTGCGTATTCTGCGGCAAAGGCAGGGGTTATCGGTTTAACTAAGGCTATGGCAAAGGAATACTCTAACGTTTGCGTAAACTGTGTTTGTCCCGGTGCTATTGATACTGAAATGAACAACAATTTAACGCAGGCAGAAAAGCAAGAGCTTATTGAAGAAATTCCTGCAGGAAGGCTGGGAACTTGCGAAGAAGTTGCCCAAATGGTACTTTTCCTAGCAAGCGATGCGGCAAATTATATTACGGGACAAGTTATAAGTATAAACGGCGGAATGTATATTTAGGTGGTAAAAATGGATTGGTTAAAAATTACGGTAAAAACAACAACGCTTGGAGCAGATATAATTTCTGAAATTTTATCGGGCTTTTCTGCAGGCGGTGTAATAATTGAGGATAAGGCGGATATTCTTTCGTATGACCGCCCAAAAGAACAATGGGACTACGTTGACGAAAAGCTTGCCGATGCCTTTGAAGACGAGGTTTGCGTGCGCGGCTTTGTTAATTTTGACGAGGGTGAAAAAATACTTGAAAAAGTTAAAGAGCTTGTGCTTGATGCAAAAAATAATAACCCCGATTTTGATTGGGGCTCTCTTACAATAGAAAGCGAGGGCGTTAAAGACGAAAACTGGTCAGAGAACTGGAAAAAATATTATAAGCCCTTTAAGCCCGGCAAAAAGATAGTTATTAAGCCTTCGTGGGAAGAATATCAGGCAAAGGAAGATGACCTTGTGCTTGAAATTGATCCCGGTGCTGCATTTGGTACGGGAAGTCACGAAACTACAAAGATGTGCATTTGTATGCTTGAAGATTATGTTACAAAAGGCACTGCAGTTATGGACGTTGGTTGCGGTACGGGCATTTTGGCAATGTGTGCATCCTTGCTTGGCGCTAAAAGCGTTTTTGCAGTTGATATCGACGAAGGTGCCGTTAACGTTGCAAAGCAAAACGTTGCACTTGGCGGCTTTGATATCAAGGTTGAGCAGGGAAATCTGCTTGAGAATAGGTACGAAACCGTTGACGTTATAGTTGCAAACATAATTGCCGATGCGGTAATGTTGTTAGCCGCAAAGGCATACGAGCATCTTAGACAAGGTGGTATTTATATTACTTCGGGAATTATAAACGAGCGTGCCGACGAGGTAGAAGCACATATTTCTTCTTGCGGTTTTAAAAAGATAGAAAAGCGCGTTGACGGCGAATGGTCGGCGTTTGCTTGGAGAAAATAATGAATTTATTTGATTTTGCAGAAACAAAAACTACTAAACCGTTATCCGATAGAATGCGTCCGCGCAATTTTGACGAGTTTTTTGGGCAGGAGCATATCGTAGGCAAGGGGAGGCTTTTACGTAGGGCAATCGAGGCAGATAGGCTTTCCAGCTGTATATTCTACGGTCCTCCCGGTTGCGGTAAAACAAGCCTTGCGTTTGTAATTGCTTCGGTTTGCTCGGCTCATTTTGAAAAGCTTAATGCCGTTACGGCGGGTGTTTCTGAAGTGCGCGATATTATTAAGGCGGCAGAGGATAGACAGAAAATGTATCAAAAGGATACTGTGCTTTTGCTTGACGAGTGCCACAGGTGGAGTAAGGCTCAATCTGACGCACTTTTGCCTGCACTTGAATCGGGCACTATAAAGCTAATTGGTTCTACTACCGAAAACCCGTATATTTCGCTTACGCGCGCACTTGTTTCGCGCTGTAGGGTGTTTGAATTTAAGTCGCTTGATAAAAACGATATTATCGATGCAATAAAAAATGCGGTTAACGATAAAGAACGCGGTCTTGGTAATAGCGACGTTATTTTAGATAATGATGCGCTTGAACATATTGCGTCTTTTGCATCCGGTGACGTTAGATGCGCTTTAAACGCTCTTGAGCTTGCGTATCTTACCACAACGCCTGATGCACAAGGCAAGGTGCATATAACGCTTGAAATTGCGGCAGAATCAATACAAAAGCCCGTTATTGCGATGGATGAAAGTCTGTTTTACGATATGCTTAGTGCCTTTTGCAAAAGCTTGCGTGGTAGTGATCCTGACGCGGCAGTTTATTGGGCGATGAAAATGATAGAGGGTGGTGCCGACCCACGAATTATTGCGCGCAGAATGATAGCACACGCTTCTGAAGACGTTGGCTTAGCTGACCCAATGGCACTTTTGCAGGCTACTGCGGCACTTACTTCGGTAGAAAAGGTTGGATATCCCGAATGTCGACTTGCGCTTACGCAGGCAATTATCTACATTTGCACTGCACCAAAGAGTAATAGTGTAGTTATGGCACTTGAAAATGCCGTAGCAGATGCTGTAAAGCACGTCAGCGTGCCAATTGCGCTTTGCGATACGCATTATTCGGGTGCAGACGAGCTTGGCAGGGGACGGGAATATAAATATCCTCACGATTTTGAAGGTCATTTTGTTGAGCAACAGTATCTTCCCGACGAGCTTTTGGGAAAGCAATATTATCATCCTTCTGACCAGGGCCAAGAGAAAAATATAAAAGACAAAAAGGAAAAATATGGACATTATTAAATTTAAAAACGTGTCGTACCACTATGACGGTGCCGAGGCGGATACAATTAAAAACGTTTCACTAACTGTAAAAAAAGGTGAGTTTTTATGTGTGTTGGGTCATAATGGTAGCGGAAAAAGCACGTTTGCAAAACTTATAAACGGAATTTTTACTGCAACTGAAGGCAAAGTAGAAACGCTGGGGCTTGATGCTTCTAAAGAAGAAAATTTGCAAAAAATACGTGCAGGTGCGGGAATGGTGTTTCAAAATCCCGATAACCAAATGGTTGCAACTATTGTAGAAGAAGACGTTGCCTTTGGTCCCGAAAATTTAGGCGTTGAGCAAAGCTTGCTTCGCGCTCGCGTTGACGAAGCCTTAAAGTCAGTTGATATGCTTGAATTTGCAAAAAGCGCACCACACAAGCTTTCGGGCGGTCAAAAACAGCGTATAGCCATTGCGGGTGTTATTGCTATGGAGCCTGAAATTTTAATTTTAGATGAATCTACCGCAATGCTTGACCCGCGTGGCAGAAAAGAAGTTTTAGCCGTTGCTAAAAGGCTTAATAAAGAAAAAAATATAACGGTTATCTTTATTACGCATTTTATGGAAGAAACGGTTGATGCCGATAGAATACTTGTCTTTTCACAAGGTGAGATAGCTTTTGAAGGAACGCCCAGTCAGCTTTTTGCCGATGAGGATAAAATTAAAGCGCTTTCGCTAGAATTGCCTGAGGTTACAAAGATAGCAAATGCGCTTAACACAAGTGGCATTAAAACAGATAGAAATATACTTAAAGTTGAGGAATTAAGCAAGCAGTTATGTCAATAAGTATCAAAAATTTAAATTATATATACGATCCAAATTCTCCGTTTTCATCTGCGGCTATAAAGGACGTATCTCTTGAAATTGCAGATGGCGAGTTTGTATGCATAATCGGCCATACAGGCAGCGGTAAAAGTACACTTGTTCAGCATTTAAACGGTTTGCTTGCTCCTACTTCTGCCGAAAAATTGGTTGTTGAAGATATTGACCTATTGCAAAAAAAGCCAAACAAGCGTTTGCTTCGCCGTTTGGTAGGTATGGTTTTTCAGTACCCCGAATATCAGCTTTTTGAACAGACGGTTTTTGAAGATATTGCATACGGCCCTAAAAATTTGGGCATTGAGGAAAACGAAATAGAAAATCGTGTTTTAAGCGCAATGGAGCAGGTTGGTCTTTCTAAAGATATAGCACAAAAATCACCGTTTGAATTATCAGGCGGACAAAAGCGCCGTGCCGCAATAGCGGGTGTTTTGGCAATGCAACCCAAAGTTCTGGTGCTTGACGAGCCTATTGCAGGGCTTGACCCACTTGGCAAAACCGAAATTTTGCAGATAATACAAAATTATCATAAGGCAAATAACGCAACGGTAATTATGATTTCGCATAATATGGACGATATTGTTCGCATTGCCGACCGCGT
>JAZSMS010000044.1:0-3103 GCA_045536015.1 Clostridia bacterium | reverse complement strand
CTTGAAGCATTAAATCAAACGCAGGGTGTTGACGTTTTTTCCTTGTACGTGCGCATCGACTCAACTATTGAGTGGGCGCAGGACGCATCTAAGCCCGTTGGAGCGTTTAAGCCTTCAAGCCGAAGTGCAACCGAATACGCTTCGCTTGCAAAAGAATTTGAAAAGCGCATAAAAAAGCTAAATAAATAAAATTTTAACAAATAAGCCCTTTACAAAGGGCTTATTATTATTTTTTCAGCATCGCTTGTACGCAACGTCAAGCGGTATCCTCTAAGTTCTACTTCTATAGGTCCCGAAAATGCAGTTTTAAAAATAACGGTCACCTCAGTTTCAGGCACTAACCCCATCTCTAAAAGTCGCAATCTGTTTTCGCAAGGTTCTATATAAAGCACCTTGCCGCTTTTATTTTCAGTCAGGTCGCAAAGACGCATTAAAATCACCTGTAAATTATATTATTTTTGTTTTAATTTTAGTATTTGATTATTGACTTTTGCACACAATTAAAATATAATTTATCATATAAAATAAATTAAAAGGAGACTTATTATGGAACTTAAAGGATCAAAAACAGAAGCTAACCTCAGAACAGCCTTTTCGGGCGAATCACAGGCACGTAACAAATACACCTACTTTGCTTCGGCAGCTAAAAAAGCAGGCTACGAGCAAATTGCAGAATTGTTTTTAAAAACGGCAGAAAATGAAAAAGAGCACGCAAAGCTTTGGTTTAAGGCGCTTAACGGTATCGGCACGTTAGAAGAAAATCTTACCTCTGCCGCCGAGGGAGAAAATTATGAGTGGACCGATATGTACGCACAATTTGCTCGCGAGGCTGAAGAAGAAGGCTTTAAAGCACTTGCCGCACAGTTCAGGGCAGTTGGCGAAATAGAGCGTTCGCACGAAGAGAGATTTTTAGCACTTTTAAAGAACGTAGAGATGCAGCAGGTTTTTGAAAAGAGTGAAGAAATTATGTGGGAATGCCGCAACTGTGGTCACCTCGTAATTGGCAAAAAAGCTCCTCAGGTTTGCCCCGTTTGCGCACATCCGCAAAGCTTTTTTGAAGTTAGAAAAGAGAATTATTAACACAAAAAATTTTAAAAGCAGAGCAAAAAGCTCTGCTTTTTGTTTTTACTTATCAATATGTACGTCAAGCTGCGGGAACGGAATTTGTATACCATTTTGATCAAATGCCTTCTTAACGCCTTCAAGCACATCAAAATTTACAGTCCAATAATCTTCGGTTTTACACCAAATACGCGCAACAAATTTAAGCGAGCTATCTGCACACGAAGAAAGTCTGACAAAAGGCTCAGGTTCTGAAAGTGCAAGCGGATGCGCCATAATTACATCAGTTATTATTTTTATAACTTTTTCTTCGTCTGTGCCATAAGCAACGTCAAAGATAAGGTCAACACGTCGCGTTTTTTCGGTTGAATAATTTTTAAGAACCGAATTTGTAAGTGTGCCGTTAGGAACAGTTATATGCTTATTATCAGGTGTAACCAAAACAGTATAAACTACTGATATATCCTTTACAGTACCCGATTCACCCGCCGCTTCGATATAATCGCCAACCTTAAACGGCTTAAAGAAAAGTATCATAAGACCGCCTGCAAAGTTACTAAGCGAGCCTTGGAGTGCAAGGCCTATTGCTACACCGCACGAAGCAAGTATTGTTAAAAATGACGTTGCGGGTATGCCGATTATACTTGCAACGGTTATAAGCAAAAGCGCATATAAAAGTATTTTTGAAAAGCTTGATAAAAACGAACGCAAGCTATCATCAACCTTATCAAGTTTTTTAGAATTTCTTATCCACTTTGAAATCCACTTTACAAGCTTTAAGCCAATAACAAGAATAATTATTGCACCAAGAAGCTTTAAACCCCACGAAGTAGCAAATTCAATTAAAAACTGAAGCAAACTTTCCCAATTCATAACAAAAACCTCCTAAAACTTACTATATTCTAACAGAATTTTTCAATTTTAACAACCATAAACATTATATTTTTTATATTTATTTTTTGTGCATATAATAAATTTGTTAAAAGAATTTTCACTTGACTATATTGTTATTTTATTCCATAATATATAAGTACCTTATTAATTAGGAGGTAATTATGCAAGGTCTTTTTAAAACCGATGATAACGTAAGCTTATGGCTTCAAATATTAGCCGTTGCGCTTGCAGTTGCAATATTTGTCACCGGCGGTGCAATGCTTATTTGGGAATCTATCGTAGGACAAATGTACGAAGGCCCTTACGGAGCTTCTCAAGGCGTTGGACTTGATTCTTCTATTATCGAAGGTGAGGGTCATCTTGGTGATCTTCCCGACGCGCCTACCGAAACTCCCAATACTTCAGCCGAGCCTGACGGACCACTTGATGGCTCAATAGACGAAGACAAGCTTTCTGACTTAAATTCAAACATAAAAAAATGGATGAACAATGGTTCGCCCGTACGAGAAAGCTATGTTACAAACATCTTGCTTATCGGTAATGATGAAAATAGAACAAACTCCCGCGCCGACGCTATGATGATTCTTTCAATAAACCATCATACAAAAACAATAACTCTTGCTTCTATTATGCGTGACCAATATTCCTACGTTGTTGCCAACGGTACAGGTCGTTTTGAAAAATTCCACCACGCTTGCGCTCGCGGTGGTCCTGCACTTCAAATACAAATGATAGAGCGTTATTACAAAGTTGTAATTGACAATTATGCCGTTGCAAACTTTGAATCGCTTGCCGCAATGATTGACATTATCGGTGGTATTGAAATGACCGTTACCGACGCCGAGGCAAAGCACATGCGTGAAGACTGGAGTTGTTCTCGCCTAACAAAAGGTGGTACGTACACCTTAACCGGATACGAAGCACTTATGTACTGCCGCATCCGCAAAGGTAACACGGGTGGCGATACTGCACGCGTTAGCCGTCAGCAAGAGCTTTTTATGAAGCTTATCAGTATGGCAGGTGAACTTTCCCGCGCACAACTTATCTCACTTGTAAACGCGCTTATCCCTTATATCCGCACAGGTCTTAGCTCAACCGATATTCTTGCATACGCAGTTACGGCACTTACAGACGGTTGGTTTAATTA
>JAZSMS010000118.1:0-10929 GCA_045536015.1 Clostridia bacterium | reverse complement strand
CTTTAAAATTTTTATACTTCCGATAACAGCAAGCTCTTTTGCTTTGCCTTGTGCAGCATTTACAATACCAAGCACCATAAGAACTATTGTTATGTTTTCTATTACAACACCTATAATATCAAAGGTCCAGCCAATAAGAGGAAGCCAACCAAGAGTACCTATTATAATGCCTGCTGCAACCGAAGCAATCAAAAGCACCAAGCCCTGATTTGCATGAAAGCGTGCAAATTTTGATTCCTTTGCGCCAAAGATGGGAACAAGCACTAAAAATGAAATATAGGCTAAAATACCCATTACTTTATTGTTTTCGATGTCGGATGAATCAAATTCCTCGGTAGTATCCTTTGTGTTGTTAAGCTCGTTTAATTTTTCGTTAAAATCTGCCATAGTTTTTTCTCCTTTTTACTTTTCTTTAGATAAATTTTATCATATTTTATCACAGAAATCAATATCTTTTGTAAGTTTTCACAATATTTTATTCTCGTTATCATATTGCCTTTTACAACTATTTGGAAAGTTTTTGTTTGCTTTTGTATTCTTTAGATTTTGACGCAAACAATACAAATATAGTATTATTAAATTATTGCTTTATATGTATGTTTTAACTTTTTTAATCATTATTGACTTTTCTGAAACTATATTGTATAATATTTTTCGAAACTTGATGCTTTGGGAAAGTGTAAGGAGGTTTTGCATGGATAACAATATATTGTTAAAAAATCAAAAAATCACATACGAACTCCCACAATTATTAACAACAGATAATATGCCCTTCAAGTTTGTCAAACGTTTTTTTTCCGGGAATGGACGCACATACTGCCACGAAAATCTTGAAATTATTTATATTGTCGAAGGTAAGGGAATTTCTTATATGGACTTTGCACCATACCCTTTTCATGCTGGCGATATTATAATTGCAAATTCACATATCACACATCAGATTGTTTCCGAACAAAAAATTTGTTATTATATCTTAATTATCGATAACAATTTTTGTAAAGAGCATAATTTTGATGCCTCAAAATTAACTTTTTCTACCATAATAAACAATCCTCAATTATCAAAACTTTTTCAAGCAATAATACATGCTTACTCAAGTCAAGAAAAATTTAAAAATACCGAGCTCAAAGTTTCAATTCTTAACCTATTATTATTTTTGCTAAACAATTATTCTTCCGACAAAGTAGAAAAAATTCATTTTGACGAAAGTCAATTTAAAAATATTCAAGCAGCTATTGAATATATAAAAAGCAATTTGGCAAAAAAGATTAACGCCCAAGACGTTGCCGCAAGCATAGGAATAAGTAAATTTCACTTTATGCGCGAATTTAAAAAAATAACGGGACAAACTTTGTCAAGTTATATCACTTTTCTGCGTTGTAATTATGCAAAAGACCTGCTTGTAAGCGGCAAATATAATATAAAAGAAATCTCCTTACTTTGCGGATTTGAAAATTTCTCTTATTTTACAAACGTATTCAAAAAGCAAACGGGACTTTTGCCCAGTGAATTTATAAAAGAAATGCGAAAAGACACTCATACCTCTCAATAATTTGAGAGGTCTTTTATTATGCCTAAAGCATAGTTGAAAGTTTTTTATTATTTAATAAATAGATATTCATCAGCAAAAAAATATGCTAAAGCATTATAAAAAGGATGCCTTTTTAGGCATCCTCTTTTTATGCAATTTTTTTATCAGCTGTTTGTGCCGCTTTAACCATATTTTCAATAAAGATTCCGTAACCGCAAGAAGAATCGGCAAGCATAACATGCGTTACGGCGCCAACTAATTTACCGTTTTGAACAATAGGGCTGCCGGACATACCCTGAACTATTCCGCCTGTTATTTCTAATAACTGCTCATCAACAATTTTTATAACGATATTCTTTTCGTTTTTGTTTTTGTTAAGCGTTAAAATTTCTGCCGAGTATCCTTTAACCTTTCCCTCAACCGAACAAAATACCGTAGCGGTGCCCTCTTGAACCTCACCTTTTGGTGCTATCGTTATTTTTTCGCCGTGCAGAAACCCTTGATTTGTTCTACCGTAAATTCCGGCAGCAGTATTAGCCTCGATAGTACCAAGCAATTTTGCCGAAACGCCAAACGATCCTCTTATTTCTCCCGCTGTTCCGTTTTTGCCCTTGACAATAGAATTTATCGTACATTTTACAATTCTGCCGCTTGAGATGGATATATCTGCTCCGCTTTCAAAATCGGTAATAGAATGACCAAGAGCAAAATAACATTGCTTTTGCTTGGAAGAAAACGTTATTGTACCAAGCCCTGCCGCGCTATCCTTTAAAAAAAGCCCAAGATGATATTTATTATCCTCAATACTTTTTTGCGGTGTTACCTCAACTGAATATTCCCTATCTTTTCTCATTGCCATTATCTTTATTTTTTCGCCATGCGATGCAAGCAAAATTGCATCAATATTAGATACGTCCTTTAAAACAATTCCATTTGCACTTATAATGTAGTCGCCCTTTTTTATTCCTGCTTTTTGTGCTGGTGATTCTACTTGTCCGTTTTCACATTTAAATGCCGAAAATTCGCTTACAAGCAAGCCTTTAGTATAAATAGCAATTCCTACTGTTTCTCCGCCGAGGCAAACTTCGTCCTCGGCAGAAATGTTTGGCGGTGTAAGCGTTTTTGCACTGACGCCAACGTTAAAAGGTAAAAATAAAGATAAAGCCAAAATAAAAGCAAAAATTTTATTTTTCATAATTTCTCCTTAATTTCAGGCTGGTATTATTTTATGCTTTTTTTAGCTTTTAACACGCTATTTTTTTTGGTTTTTTTCTCTTTTTTTACAAAATAAAAACACGCTTAAAAAGCGTGTTTTTGTTTATAATTTTTCTTTAAAAAGTTTTGCCTGAAGCAAAATTTCCTCGGCACGCTTTATTGCAAGCTCGGTTTCGTTTCCGCCTGCCAAGCGTGCAATTTCACTCTTGCGGTCATCATAGAAAATAGAGTTAACTTCAGTATGCGTTTTAAAGCCGTCGGTTAACTTTTTAATTAAAAAATGCTTATCTGCCATTGAAGCTATCTGTGGAAGATGCGTTATAGAAATAATCTGATGATTTTTAGCAAGCTTTGCCATTTTTTTAGCAACAACTGCAGCACCCTCACCGCTTATTCCGGTATCAATTTCATCAAACACCATAACAGGAAGCGTTACTTCACTTGCCGCAATACTCTTAATTGCAAGCATAAAACGACTCATTTCGCCACCGCTTATTATCTTGTAAAGCGGCTTTACGCCCTCTCCTGCGTTTGCCGAAAATAAAAATTCCACGTTGTCAACGCCCTCTGCCGAAAAAACCTCTTCGCCGGAAAAGTCAACTTCAAAATCAGCATTTTTCATACCAAGTTCGGCAAGTTCTTCCTTTATTCTGTCCTCAAACTCTATTGCGGCATCGTGGCGCATTGCGGTAAGTATTCCCGCTTGCCTGAAATATTCATCTTTAAACTTTTGTGCCTGCTCTTTTAGTGCTTCGATAGTCTCTTCTGCATTAACCAAGCTATCAAGTTCGTCCTCTGCATCATGCAAATACTTAATTAAGCCCTCTTCGTCGGGTGCATATTTGCGATACAACTTTTTTAATTCCGAAAGTCTGTCCTCTGTTCTTTCAAGCTCATAAGGATCTGCCTCAACGCTTTCTGCCATTGCGTGTGCTTCGTTTGCAATATCCTCAAGCTCATAAAAAGTACTTTCTACCCTCTCAAATAATTCCTGATAACCGCTATTTGCGATACTTGAAAGTTCAGATGAAGCGGTACGGATAGAATCAAGTGCCGAATTTGATATTAACTGTGCAGAAGAAAAAAGTGCCGCTTTAATCTTATCAACGTTTGTAAGCATTTCGCGCTTTTTTACAAGCTCGTCTTCCTGCCCAACCGAAATTTGCGCATCGGTAAGCTCTTTAATCTGATATTCAAGCATATCAATTTTTTGTGCGCGTTCTTCTTCGCTACCCCAATCGCCGTTTAGCTTTTCAAGACAGGTTTTATAGTAGGTGTACGCAAGACGAACGCTTTCCTTTTGTTTTAAAAGCTCTTGCCCTGCAAAGGAATCTAAAAACGAAAGATGACTGTCAGCATCAAGCAAAAGCTGATGCTCGTGCTGACCGTGAATATCAGCAAGCTTATCTGCAATTTTCTTTAACGTTGCAAGCGTTACCGCGTTACCGTTAATTCGGCAAATGCTTTTACCGTCAAGGCTGATCTGGCGCACGATTATAAGCATATCGTCTTCTGCTTCTATGCCGTTTTCTTCTAAAATTTCCTTTACCGAAAGGTTATTTTCAATATTAAAAATCCCCTCAACAAGCGCCTTTTGCTCGCCCGAGCGTATAAGTTCTTTGTCAGCGCGCTCACCTAAAACAAGATTAAGCGCGTCGATTATTATCGACTTACCTGCACCCGTCTCGCCCGATAAAACGTTAAAGCCACCGTCAAACTCAAGCGTTTGATTTTCAATAAGCGCTATATTTTTTATCAATAGCTGCGAAAGCATAAAAATACCTCGTTATTTTAACATATTATTAAGCTTTTCTACAACGTCGCTTGCCGCAGAAGCCGACGTAACTACCACCATAATCGTATCGTCTCCTGCAACTGAGCCCAAAATATCCTGATCGTGCAACGCGTCAACTACAACACCTATTGTATTAGCAGAGCCTGCAAGTGTTTTGATTACAACAATATTGTTTGCCGATTTTATTGATAAAACCGAATTTTCAAACAACTGCTTCATTTTTAAGGTAATTCCACCAGTAGAGCTGTCAACAGATGCATACTTGTATCCGCCGCGCTCATCGGGAATTTTAGTAAGTCTTAGATCTTTAATATCACGCGAAACGGTTGCCTGCGTAACCTTAAAGCCCTCAGCAATAAGTGCCTGAACAAGCTCGTCCTGCGTTTCGATCTCCCTTGTTGAAATTATTTCAAGCAATCTGGTATGTCGTGCCGCTTTCATAAGTTTCCTCCCTTAGTCCATTCGATAAGTTTTGAATTTAATCTTGTAAAAAAGCGTTTTTCGGTAAACGTTATAAATTTAACGCTTACGCTAGAACGCGAAACCTCAATTTCCTTTACGCCTTTTAAGTGCGAAACGTCGTTTCCGTCAAGAATAACCGAAAAGCCCGATTCGTCCTTTGCAAAAAACTTAAGCTTTTCGTCATCTCTAAACACAATAGGCCTTGCGCGCAGTGTGTGTGCGCAGACCGGTGTCATTAAAAGCACGCTTACCTTTGGACTTATTATCGGTCCGCCTGCCGAAAGCGAATATGCCGTAGATCCTGTAGGTGACGAAACCAAAACCCCATCAGCAGAAAGCGAATCAACAAATTCTTCGCCCGCATATACCTCAAGGTTTAAAAGCTTTCTTTCGCTTGCTCGCTGAAGGCAAATGTCATTTAACGCTAAAAGCTCTTCATCTTTGGCATAACACGCAAGCATCATTCGCTCTTCGATAACAAACTTTTCTTCCTTAATCAATTTTAAGGCTTTTTCAAGTCCATCAGTCTCTACTTCGGTTAAGAACCCAAGGTGGCCTAAATTAACCGCCAAAAGCGGTGTATTTGCCTTTGCTGCAGCGCTTGCTATACGAAGAATAGTTCCGTCGCCGCCAAGCACAATAATAGCATCAACGTTTTTGGCAAATTCTAGTTTTTCTTTTTCTGAAACGGGGCTTGATAAAATTTTGCAAACAAAGCCCATTTCGTCTGCAAGAAGCAGAAGCTGCTCGGTTATTTTAAAAGCATTTTCTTTTTTCTTGTTTACGTAAATGCCTAACTTTTTCATTTCTGCTCCCCCTTTAAAAATTTTTCTATATCAAAAGTATTATTCCCTTTTGTAAGCAACACAAAAAACTCTTTATTTCCGTCTCCGCCCAAAATTGAAGAAACACAAGCCTTTTCTATCTGCATTCCGTATTTTTTTGCAGACTCCTCAATTTTTTTAAAAACAAGCGGATACAGTTTTTTGTCTTTTACTATTCCCTTTTTTGTTAAAAACTTTTTCTCCAGCTCAAACTGCGGCTTAACAAGCGCAACAACACAGTCAACACAGGCAAATAACGCCTCGTAAAGCACCGTTTGCGAAATAAACGAAACGTCCATCACAGCTATATCGGGCTTTTGCGAAAACATTTCTAAAAATATATCACGTGCATTGGTGTCTTCAAATAACTCTACCCTGCTATCCTGTGCAATTTCACTTGCCATCTGCCCGTGCCCAACGTCAACGGCAAACACCTTTTTTGCACCGCGTTTTAAAAGGCATTGCGTAAACCCTCCTGTAGAGGCACCAATATCAAGCGCAACAAGACCGTTTACATTAAGCTCAAACTCATCAAGCGCACCTTCAAGCTTTAAGCCGCCGCGACCAACGTATGCTATGTCTTCTACCTCTATACCGTCGCTTTCTTTTATATCGTGAGAAGGTTTTGTTATAACCTTTCCGTTAACCTTTACAGCACCTGATAAAATAAGCATTTCGGCACGACTGCGACTTTGTGCTAGTTTTTGAACAAAAATAGCTTTATCTAATCTCATTTTTAATTTTCTCTATTATATTTTTGGCATCAATGCAGTTATCTTCGCGCTGCTGAAGCACACTACCAAGTGCAACAAATTCGTCTTTAAGCGCAAAACCAAAAACCTTTGCACTAATGTTTTTGTGCGAGTAATAATTTAAAACCGCTTCACCCAAGCCGCCTGCAGCAGCATTATCTTCGATAACCACTATCGGCTTATCGCAAATTTTTTCAAGCGCCTTTTCATCAAGCGGTTTAATGCATCGTGCATCGTAAACCGTCAGGTCAAGTTCTTCTGCAACTTCTAACGCCGATTGAATACTTCCGCCAAAGGCTAAAACTGCTCCGTTTTTGCCGTTTTTAAGGGTATCCCATGCGCAAACGTCGGTTTCTACCCCTTCAATACATGCGCAGGCACCTTTAGGATATCGTATTGCTACGGGTCCTTTGATTTGTAACGACTGCTTAAGCATTTTATCAAGCTGAGCACTGTCGCGTGCACATAAAACCGTAAGATTTGGCATTGTTCGCAAAAATGCTAAATCGTAAATACCCTGATGTGTTGCACCGTCTTCGCCCGCCAAGCCTGCATGATCAACACAAACCGTTACGTCAAGCTCCTGCAAGCAAATATCGTGGAAAAGCTGGTCAAAGCCACGCTGCATAAACGTAGAATAAATTACTACAAACGGCTTTAATCCGCCGCGGGCAAGGCCTCCCGAAAGCGAAAGCGCGTGTTGCTCGGCAATACCGGTATCAAAAAAGCATTGAGGATGCTTTTGAGCAAACTCGCTAAGTCCCGTATTATACGGCATTCCCGCCGTAACTGCACAAACGGAATTATCAAGCAAGTGCATTTCTTCAAGTGATTTTGCAAACTGCTTGGCAAATGAAATTTCTTCGCACGCCTGTTTTTTTTGCGGAGAAACGCCGTGATATTTTTCCGGATTCTGCTGGGCTTGCTCGTAGCCAAACCCCTTACTTGTAACCGTATGAATAACGATAGGCTCGTCCTGCTGTTTTGCGCGTGTAAACGTTTCTATAAGCTCTTCTAAATTATGACCATTAATAGGGCCAAGATATTTTATACCAATTGCATCAAAAAAGGTTTCGCCTATTAACAGATATCTTAACGTATTTCTGAAATGAACGGCAAATTTAAAAAGCGCGTTTGCATTTATCTTTTTAAGCGCGTGCTTTATTCGTCTTTTGCCCTTTAAATAACCGCTTTGAGTACGGATTTTACTAAAATGCGTTGAAAGACCTCCAACGTTTTTAGAAATTGACATTTCGTTATCATTTAAAACGATAATCATTTTTGTATCGGTATCGCCTATATCATTAAGCGCCTCAAGTGCAACACCGCCGGAGATAGAGCCGTCGCCTATAACAGCAACAACCTCGTATTTATCCTTTTTAATATCACGAGCGCGCGCAAGACCTAACGAAACAGAAATAGATGCAGAAGCATGTCCTGCATCAAAAACGTCATACTCGCTTTCTTTATGTGTAGGAAAGCCGCTTATTCCGTCCTTTTTTCTTAAATTTTTAAACTCTTCTCGCCTGCCGGTAATTAGCTTGTGTGTATACGCCTGATGTCCTACGTCAAACACAAGCTTATCACTTGGCGTATCAAACACATAATGAAGTGCCAAGATAAGTTCTACCGTGCCTAAGCTTGAAGCCATATGTCCGCCGTTAGAAAGAGTAACGGAAATTATTTCGGCACGAACTTCATCTGCCAGAACTTTAAGTTCGTCTATCGTTAGACTCTTAATATCCTTTGGCGAATTGATTTTTTCTAAAATCATTTTTTATCCTGTCGTTTAAATAATGAAACAAAACGTCCAACAAATAAAACGATATCCTTTGACCTTTGCATTGCAAAAGTTTTTCCAAGTGCTTTGCCTCCAACAGTTAGTGCCGAAACAAGAGCACTTGCAAAGATAGAAAGCATCATCTCGTAAGTATTTCCTACGCGCGCAACCGCAAGCACAACCAAGCTTGCCGCCGCCGCACCCGAAACAACACCGCAAATATCGCCTATAACGTCGTTACAGATATTAGAAACCTTATCGGCATTTTTAAGTATACTTAAGCATTCCTTTGCGCCGCGCACCTTTTTGCTTGACATTGCGATAAACGGTCCCTTATCTGCTGAGGCAACTGCAGTTCCTATTACGTCAAAGATGCAACCGATTGCAATAAGCAAAACCAAAATAACTATAGGTAATATTATTGAAGTGCCGTTTTCGATTAAATCTGCTAAAAATGCAAATACCGCCGCTATAAAAAACGTGAGTATTATCATTTTTACGGGCCATAAATTATGCTTAGGTCGGGGAACTTCGTCTTCGTTGTTTTTAATTTTTTTCATTTTTTTGTTTTCCTTTTTATTTAAAAAAATAAGGTGGCTGAAAACTGAGTAAACCTTGCGGCTTAGGTCGAGCAGGCTTTCCCAAACACTTACTTCCCGTCGCCGAAAAAGCGGTTTCCCTTTAAAAGCGTCTGCGCAATAAATGCGCGGCTCGATTGCCACTTAGACCACACTATAATCCTCAATTTTCAATACAGTCTAGGAGATTTCCTCAACAACCTCATCAAATTCCTATCCTCTTTTGCAGCAGACATTTCACAAGGCAATCGTCTTTATGCTACGGCCATAGCCTAAAGACGTAGATCCCTGATCCCTGTATACCACTCAAGGCAGGCTACACTGTACACAGCACCTTCAAGGTCAAAGACCTATCCGGACCGCATAGCAGGTTCTTCATATCCAGTAATGCGGTTATTACACCGCACCACCAAAATATGTCTCCACGGAAAATGGGTCTAAATTGCATGCCATTGCAACCGCCCCATAAACCTTAACTCCCAGCACAGACCCCGGACTGGGCGTCCGAAGCCTATACCACGAACTTCATCGATATGCCCTTTAGCGATATTTTAACCCCGCCTTCAGAACAAGATGAGTTGACTAGAATACTGCGCCACCAAATATTTGTGTTTTAACAGAAATATTTTATATTCTGTCTTAAGCACATTATATCATATATGCATTTTTTTTGCAAGTATGCATTTTTTTGCATACTGCTTATACTGTTTTGTAAATGCTTAACGTTGTTTTGTTGCAACTTCTACCAATATTTTTGATAAGAATTCGTCAACCGACATTACGCCAAGGTCGCCCTCTTTTCTTGAGCGAACCGAAACCTTGCCCTCGGCAGCTTCTCTGTCGCCTACGATGAGCATATAAGGTACCTTTTCAAGCTGTGCCTCACGAATCTTATAGCCAACCTTTTCGTTGCGCGAATCATATTCGCAACGAAGCGAAGCATCAGATAATTTTTGCATAATTTCTCGGCAAGCCTCATCCGTTCTGTCGGTAATATTCATAATTTTTACCTGTACGGGTGCAAGCCACGTCGGGAACGCACCTGCATATTTTTCAATAAGCAAGGCAAGCGTTCTTTCGTAGCAACCGATAGAGGTGCGGTGAATAATATACGGGTTCTTCTTACTGCCGTCTTTATCGGTATATTCCATACCAAAGTTTTTGGCAAGCATCTGGTCAATCTGGATAGTAATAAGCGTATCTTCCTTGCCGTGAACGTTCTTTATCTGTATATCAAGCTTAGGTCCGTAGAAGGCAGCTTCGCCAACACCTATCTTATATTCGATGCCAAGATCGTCTAAAATGGTCTTCATAACGCCCTGTGCCTCGTCCCACTGTTCTTGCGTACCGATATACTTTTCTCTGTTATCGGGATCCCACTGCGAAAAACGGTACGAAACGTCTTCAAACAAACCAAGCGTTTTAAGCATAAACGTTGTAAGCTCTAAGCAGTTTTTAAATTCGCCTTCAAGCTGCTCGGGCGTACACATTAAGTGGCCCTCGCTTATAGTAAATTGGCGAACGCGGATAAGACCGTGCATTTCGCCCGAAGCTTCGTTTCTAAATAAAGTTGAGGTTTCGTTATATCTAAGCGGAAGATCTCGGTACGAACGGGGACGGTTAAGATATGCTTGATACTGGAAGGGACATGTCATTGGACGGAGTGCAAATACTTCGTCATCCTTTGCTTCGTCACCCATAACAAACATACCGTCAAGATAATGGTCCCAGTGACCGCTTATCTTATAAAGGTCGCTCTTTGCCATTAAAGGTGTTTTTGTTAAAAGCCAACCACGCTTTTGCTCTTCATCCTCAACAAAGCGCTGAAGAAGCTGAATGATTCTTGCGCCCTTTGGAAGCATAATCGGCAAGCCCTGACCGATAACGTCACTTGTAGTAAAGAGTTCAAGCTCTCTGCCAAGCTTGTTATGGTCGCGCTTTTTTGCTTCTTCAAGCTGAACAAGATAATCTTCAAGCTCTTGCTTTTTATCA
>JAZSMS010000032.1:0-3608 GCA_045536015.1 Clostridia bacterium | reverse complement strand
CTTTAAACAACGACGAGATTGTTGACCTCTTAAGTGAAAGTGACGAGCCTAAAACTTATTGGCAATGCAATTCGCGCGCGTTTTTAGAAAAGCTTGCATCGGGCACCGAAGAGAAAGAGCTCTCAAGCCTTATACCCGGTTCTCGTTGGAGTAAGCCTAATGACGAAGATTACGTTATGGGCGTAATTTTTGACGAAAACGACGAGCCTATGTACCTTTGCTACGGCTTTGAAAACGTTTGGTCCGAAAATCCCCCAAAGGACTTTGACGGGTATTCACAATGGATTCCTAAAAATTTTGCCGAGCCTCACGAGGAGGGCTATTGGGTAATTTACATAAATGCAGTAACGGGCGAACGCGTTAAATAAAAAACGACCTTTTAGGTCGTTTTATTTTAATTCATTTTTAAGCCACTCATAACTTTCAAGCAATTCTTCTGGTTTTTGATAGCATCCGTCGTAGACTTCTATCATAACCGGTCCGTCAAAGTCCTCAATCTTTTTGAGTAGCGACTTATAATCGTAAAATCCCCTGCCGGGCAAAACGAGGTCTCCCTTTTCATCAAAATCAACAACATGAAGGTTTTTTATTCTACCCGACATATCTGCAATATATTTATCAACGGGCGTATCGCTTTGCTTTGCCTGCTTTATATCAAGCGTTGCTCCGATATAATAATCAGTATGCAAAATTAAATTTTTAAAGAAATCAGGGTGGTTATAATGTGTCCAATGCACATTTTCCCAAGTAAGCATAAGTCCGTATTTATCGGCTAACTTTGCCAATTCTTCAGTTCGCTTTGCATAAAATGGATAATTGGTAACGTACTTGGTATATTTCATTTGGGCAGGGCCGTGAAACACGTAAATCTTTGCATCAAGCATTTGTCCTATTTTAAGCGCACCTTCAAAAATTTTAAGCGCATCAGCAAATTGACGCTCGGAATGTGAAAAAAGCTGACCTTCGAACTGACTGTTAAGCGTATGGATAGAATGAACGTTTACATTGCCCTTTTTTTCTTTAAGCATTTTACCAAATTCTTCGGTATATTCCGAAAAGCTTGCAAGAAAAACCTCTGCATTTTCTACGTTGTTTTTTGCAAAATATTCAAGTGCCTCTTCGGTATACATTTTGCCGTATAACGAGGCGGTTGAAATTCCTATCTTCATAAAGACCTCTATCTTAACTTATCAAGCGTTAAATCAAACGCCTTAATAAAATTATCTATAAAATATTTTACTTCTTCTAATTTATATTCCTTTATACTTGCTTCAAGTGCTTTCAGTGCATCTGCAAACTCCTTATTACCTGCGTTAACCTCTTCTACGCACTTTAAATACGCGCAAATTTTATCTGCCGCCTTGATTATTATCTTTTCTTCTTCATCCTGCGGTGACAAAATTGGAACATAATCTTGTTTTAATTCTTGCGGCAACATTTCAAGCATCTGCTTGGTTGCAATGCTTTCGATTTTTTTGTATGAAGCGCGAATTTCGTCATTATAATATTTTATAGGCGTAGGAAGATCGCCCGTTAAAATTTCGCTTGCCTCGTGGTACATTGCCTTTACGGCAATAGAATCGGCATCATAATTTTTATCAAACAGCTTATTGCCGATAAGTGCAAGCGCGTGCGCTATCATTGCCGCCTGAAGCGAATGTTCCTGAATATTTTCTTTTCTTGTCGAGCGCATAAGCCCCCAACGCTCGATATATTTCATTCTTGACATAAGTGCAAAAAACTTGCTCATCTTTTATACCTCGTTTCTTTTTAGTATTTTAACACAAGGCTCTGTTTTTTTCAACATTTTTTGCTTGACATAACACTTTTATAATCATATAATATGCTTGTAAAAATCGCATATCAACTTGGGGAGTCCTTTGTGGCTGAGATTGCTTTTTGCTAAACCCATCAAACCTGTGTAGATAATCCTACCGTAGGGAAGTTGCCTTTATAGTTTTCGCATGCCCTTGGTATGCGAGTTTTTTTATTTAACCAAATCAATATTTGGGTTCAAAAAAGGAGAGATTTTTATGTTTTTTAAACAAATGTATGAGGCATTTATTGAAGGAATTAAAGAAATAAACCTCTACACCCTACTTGGCATTGCACTGTTCTTGATTGTTGGCGTAATAGTTCTTATTATCTTAAAGAAAAAGAATCTTGCCAAGGATACACGCACCTTAACGCTTGGTAGCGTATGCGTTGCGCTTGCTTACGTTTTATCGTTTATGAAGTTATATTCGCTCCCTGCAGGCGGAAGCATCACCGTTGTAAGTATGCTACCGATAATAGCCTTCGGTTATATGGCAGGTCCTGCCTGGGGTACTGTTGCAGGCTTAGTTTATTCGCTTTTGCAAATGACGCAGGGCACGTATTTCGTTTCTGTTTTGCAGTTTGCGTTCGATTATCTTTTGCCCTTTACCCTGCTTGGCACTTGCGCAGGCTTATTTAAAACCAAAAACGAGCTTGTTAACATTTTTGCAGGTGCAACTATTGCGATTATCGTGCGCTATGCCTGCCACTTTATTGCGGGCTGGGTTTTCTGGGGAGAATATGCCGCCGAATACGGCTATGCCTCGCCAATAACGTACAGTCTTGTTTATAATTCATTTGTTTTAATAGATGGTATTCCCTGCCTTATCCTGCTTGCAATACCACAAATTAGAAAATTATTTGCACGCAAACAGGTTTAAAAAAATATGCGAAACTATAAAGTATAAAGCAAAAGCACCGAAATTTTCGGTGCTTTTTTTATGCTTATCAGTTTATAAACTCAAGTGTTATCGTATCTAAAATATCAAAACCTTTTTTATTTAACGCTATCTTATCTTCTTTAATAACTAAAAAGTCTTTGCATTTATCTATAGCCAAAGCATATTCGTTAAAAAAATCACTTTCAAAATCAGCGTTATATCTTTTAATATCTATGCCGTCGTTCATTCTAAAGCCAAGCATTATTCGCTCAAGTTTTTTATCTTCGCGTGTAAGCACTTCACGCCCGCAAACGATATCTTGAGCTAACATATATTTATCAAGATCTTCTGTATTATGCCATCTTGCACCTGAAAAATACGAGTGTGCCGCGCAGCCTAAGCCAATATATTCGCCGCATTGCCAATAATTTATATTATGCTTACACTCGTATCCAGGGCGTGCAAAGTTAGAAACCTCGTACTGCTTTATTCCCTCTTGCTCAAGAGCTTTAATTAAGTAGTGGTACATTTTGCGTTCTTCTTCTTCGTTTGGTAAGTTTAATTTACCCTGTTGCGCAAGCTTACCCATCAAAGTGTTTTCCGAAAGAGTTAAAGAATAGCACGAAATATGCGTTGGCTTATATCCAAGCGCCTTTTTAACCGTTTTTTGCCATGCTAAAAGCGTTTGATCAGGAAGCGCAAAAATCAAATCAAAATTAAAATTTTCTATTCCCACTTCGCGCGTTAATTCTACTGCCTGCTCAAATTGCTTTAACGTGTGCGCCCTGCCAAGCTCGCCTAAAATCTCATCAGATAAGCTTTGCGCACCGATAGAAATTCGGTTTACGCCAGCGCTTTTAAGCGTACGTAATTTTTCTTCGGTAACAGAGGCAGGGTTACATTCAAACGTAA
>JAZSMS010000060.1:0-10219 GCA_045536015.1 Clostridia bacterium | reverse complement strand
AAAACACAAAAAGATCTTCTTAATGCACCTAAGTATTTAACAGAGGGTCTTGGTAATCTTAAAGATATTGCCGATGTAAAGAGCGACCTTGCTATTATTGAGCAGGCAATGCCTCAAATGATGCAGCTTGCAACAACAGGTATGCTTGTAAATATTCAGGACCAATATATTACAATTTCGTTTAATACCGAAGCAGCTAAAACTGCAACGAAAGCACTTAACGATCAAATGACCGCAAACAACGGTAAACTTGATCTTACGGTTATGTTGGAAGAATATGAAAGTTCGGCAAGCAAAGTAAAATACCTTGTTGAAAACGGTGCGCAACTTAAGGCAAAAGCAGAAGAAACGCAAAAATATATTGATGATATTCTTACTGCTTCGTTCTGGTCGCTTATAGACGTTCTTGATCAAAGCGAATATTCTGTTTTATTTGTTCTTCGTTCAAGTATAAGAAATGCTTCAACAGACCTTGGTGCTGCTTGCACAAAGGCATGGGATATATTAAATAATGCAATAGTTAAAGATGGTCTTACCGACTTTGAATATGGCGTTATTGATACAATGGTAACACAGATTACGTCTCTTACAGATGTTTCTGCTATTGAGATTAAAAACCCCTTAAGAGTAGCCACGACAGATATTCAGTTTAATATGAGTATGTTTGACGTTACCGTTAAGGTTAAGTTAAATCTTACAGATGCAACAAGTACCGATATCAAGTATAATGAATACGATTCAAAGGAAATTACTGTAACACTTGCCGAAAATGCAACCGAGGCAGAAATTATTGCCGCAGTTTTAGAAACCGGTATTGAGGCAAATGCAAAGGCTTCATGGGGCACCGCTTACGTTGACGGCAAGTTTACTGCACAAAAAAGCACTTTACCCCAAACGCTTACAAAAGACATTGAATACGTAATTACTTACGTACCTAATATGTATGACGTTACCTTTAAATACGGTAGCGCAGGAACTGTTTCGTATCCTTACGGCTATGTTGTTAACTTTGAAAAGCACGTTGATTTAACAAAGGCTTACGACTACACTGTTAACGGCGCATATTATGCACAGGGATCAAGCTATACGGTTGAAGGAGAAACAACTATCGAAAGAAAAGAAGGAAAGTCGTACGTTGCTTCTGACCTTTATCAGATAGTTTCTGATAATTACCTTACAGGTAAGGGAGCAGCTATACTTACCTCCGGTGCATTATTAAACAATAAAAATGTTGCAGTTCGTTATCCTGATAATACAAACAATATCGTAACTCTTGTTGGTAACGAGCTTACAGCTCTTGACTATGAAGCAAGCTATAACGGTCTTTCGTGGAAGCCTTACAGCTATACGCTTTCAAATAAGAATACACATTTGTTTAACGGTCAAAACACTGTAGTTATTACAGAAGCTTTTGATAGCGTAACGGTAAATTACCGTCTTTACCTTGAAAACTTTGATAATGGCACTGTTATTGACGTAACCAATATTGCTAACCAGCTTAACGTTGAAGCAAAAGATCAGATTGCAGCGCTTGACAGAATATCTGCACAAAAGGACAATTTAGAAATTCTTAATCGCACAATGGTAAACGTTTTAGCAGGTCTTATTGAAAACACCTCGCTTAACGATGATGCTGAAAAGTCGGCTAAGCTTCAGGAAAGCTTTGGCAACGTTTTAAACGATATGCAGGCTCAGAGCATGGGTGCAACAAATCTTTATCTCTATGATATAGTTTCAGCATATAAAGATTCCTCCGACGGTCTCCTTTATTACTATAACAATTATCAAACGGTTATTAATGAAATAGATAAGATGGCAGTGTTTATGACTCGTCTTCTTGGTGATGATGCTGAATTTACTGCACAGGAAAAGATAGATGCTCTTGAAAGACTTATCCGTTCGTTACCTTCTAATATCGTAAGCCCCGACAAGATTGACGAATACGTTTCAAAGTTAACAACTCTTGAAAGCACGATGAACGGCGTTAAAAACGATCTTACTGCTCCAAATGCAATAATTGATTTGGAAAGTGATGCTCTTACAACTTTAACAAATGCTCTTCAGGCTTCGGGAAATACCCAAAACTTCACAACTCTTGATGAAGCCTTACATCTTGAAGATTCTACTATCGTTATGGTAGCTTCTGATAAAAAGGCTGTAACGGTTACACTTTTAATCGAGGGTGGAAAAAATGTTACCGTAACATCTGAAGCAGTTTTTGTTGATGCAATTTTTGACCAGAATTTTGTTAATAACTTAAAGAATGCTATTAACAACGAATTAGCCTCGCAGTCAATCAATGGTAAGTATTATGATACTACATATAATGCTAGCGCTTTTGATGAGCTTGTTGGAAAGATTGCAGGCGAAGCAACAACCACATCGTTTGAGTTTGCTTGGACGTATAAGAATTTTGAGGTTTCGGTTCCCGGCGCAGACACTCAGTACGTTAACTTAAAGGCAAGAAGAATAAATCTTCCAGCAAGTACTGATGCGGCTTACCGTTATGATTACTATATTAACGGCGTAAAAGTAACCGGTAATACTTATACTTTATCGGATGCTGATTTAGATAATGTTATTGCCGGCACATTTAGCGTAACCAAGAAAGAAGTTTATATTCTTCGCGAGAACCTTACAAATTACGTAAACGGTCTTAACCAGTCAATCGGAAACGATCAAGCAATCTTTGCTTTGGTAGAAGATAATACAGGCAACTTCTCAATCGTTCTTAAGGCTGACGCCTCTGCACCTAACGGTCTTACCGCTGCTATTCAGGGTATGGCAATAGGTATGGTTCAGGGCTCGTATCCCTATGTAGGCATTGACGACAACGCTTTCCTTGACGGCGGAAAAGTTTACTTGCAGACCGTTATTGATGCACTTTTAGAAAGCGGCTTTGGCGTTGATACAATGCTTGAGGTTGTTGACAGAAACGGCAACATTAAAAATATGGATGCATTAGGAACCGTTATTACTGATAAGGCATTTACTCAGTACGGTGGCAAGTTGATGGAAACAACGATGCAGCTTGGCACAGAAGCAAGTGATGCTGTAAGTGTTCCTTTCTACGTAACGTTAGGCGCAGTTAACGAAGATTTTGTTAACGTAAGAAATCTTTTTGAAGATGAGCTTGGCTCGTTCGTTACCTTTGGTTTCGAAAACGGTGCAATTGACGTTTCGTTTAATATGCCCGATAAGATGTACGAAGCTTTCCTTGCGGTGCTTCTTGTAACAGAAAACATTAACATTAACGACATAAATGCCGTAAACGGCGAAATTACAGTAAGCTTCTTAAACAACCTTTTAATACCGTTGTTTAAGGGTGACATCACTGTTAAAACGTTTGAAAACACCTTGGCAATGTTCGGTGTTGACGATATAAACCTTTCTTCGCAAAAGGGTGCACAGTCATTGTTTGATACAATTAAGTCGTTCTACGTTGACTCTGAGTATTCGTACGACGAAACAAGCGGAACGGCAACCGGAACTATTGCAATTTCTTCGTTTATCGATTCGATGAATATTGGCGTTCTTGGCAATATGATTGCCGAAAAAGATACCGGCATTGACATCAGAGTTCGCCTTGGACTTCAGGATCTCGGTAAGGAATACGAAGCACTTTACGTTGATACTGATGCTGCTGGCAAAACCAATATGATTGGTCTTACTGAGGATCTTAGCAAAAAGCTTGATGAAATTAAGGGTACTTCTGTAATAATTCTTCTTAAAGACGTACAAGAAGATTTAACCTTTAAAACTTCTACACTCTTTAACCTTAACGGCTTTAACGTTGACGGAAACATTAATGCTGATGCAAAGACAATAGTTATTGACAGTACTATTGAAAGCAGCAAGATTGCAACAGTAACGGGAAGCGTTTCAGGCAATGCAATGATAGTAGCAGGTAAGTATCTTGCAGACGTTTCATCTTTTGTTAAAAACGGTTTTGTACAAAACGCTGACGGCACTGTAACAAACAAATTCTATAGTCTCTATAAAGATGCACAGGGTGACGTTATTGTTGAATTAAAGGCAGGTCTTATTCATACAAGTGAAATGCCTGACATTACAAGCCTCGCATTAGATATTGCTTGTGATCTTCTCTTTAACGGATATTCAAGCAACTATCTTGAGATAGACGGCAATACCATTTATAACCTTACAATTAAAGACCTTGTTGGTATTTATGCTTCAAGCAACCGTGTAGATACGGTTATTAACGAGGCTATGGGCTTTATTGACAGCACTCAGCTTTCGGCATTTGCAAACACCTTGTTAGACGATGCAATGGATTTAACAGGCATCAGCAAAGCAATAGCAAATGACGAGCCCGTGTTTGAGTACAGCCTTGTAACAAAGCCTTGGGACGTAGAGCTTGTTCACGTTAAACCCGAAGATTATATAACAAGCAACGTCATTTCGGGCGAAAAGGCAAATACAACAAGCATTAAGATTTTTGTTACGGGAGAGCAGGCTGACAAAGATTACTTTGTCGACTTGTTTGAAGAATTTGGTAACACCATCGATGCTGATATTAATGTGAACATCAGCCACGCTAAAGACGGAAACACCATTAAAATTGATGCTGCTGCCGATGCAAATATAATGATCGACTGGACCAACCCCGACTATGCTATTATGTTTAGCATTATTGCGGCAGATGGAATTACCGGCACGTCGCGCGACAATATCGTTTCGGCAATCCGCACATATTATAGTAATGGTACCATAAGCGAATTAAGCCTTGCATTTAACTCTCTTACGACCTCACAGCTTATTACTGCTGTTAAAAACGTTGCAAAGAACGACAACTTTGCAGATATGGTTACCTCACTTGGACTTGAAGACGTTGTAAGCGCAGACGTAGCCGAGCTTGAAGCACTTTATGATAGAATCGGCAAGGTTATCGCTGCAGTTGTAAGAAAAACTGATATCACAGGCGGCAACCGTACTCTTGGTAGCTTCCTTGACAGTGACGAAACTTATGGCATAACCCGCACGAACGTAGAAAAGCTCTTTGAAAAGAATCTTTTACGCGGCTATGGTTTGGATGTAAACGTTTCGATTTCAACTGCAAGCTTTAAGATTAAGTTGTTTGAAAACAACGTAACAGAGGTTGACCTTACAGAGCTTAACCGTCAGATTGCAATAGCAGAAGCTATTAACAAAGATAAGTACACTGACGAAACCTGGAAAGCTGTTGAAGAAGCTCTTGCAGATGCTATTGAAGCAAGAAAAGCAACTATTCAGGCAGTAGTAGATAAAGCCGCTAATGCACTTGCAAAGGCAATAGAAGCTTTAGAGTTAAAGGCTCCTGAATTTGTAGACGGACACGGCAATGCAGAAGTTGTTAAAGACGACAAAATTGCAGGTTCCTATGTTGATCATGCAAACAAGACTATTTTCATAGACACACAAATTTCGGGTATAACCGTAGCAGAAATTAAGAATGTTCTTAAATTCTATGCAAACAACGCTGATGCTATCGAGTTAACAATTGGCGAAGGTCTTACTGATACAGACCTTGTTAAAAACGGTACAAAAGTTACTGCAAAAGCAACAAACGAAAGCACAAAAGCTGCAGACGTTACGTACACAGTTATTATTTTAGGTGATACTAACTGCAACGGACGTATCGACGTAGGTGACGCTGTTCTTATCAGCCGTGATCTTGTTGGCGAACTTGTTGGAGACGAAGCATTAAGCCAGGCTCAGATTATGGCAGCTGATACCAACTGGAACGGACGTACCGATATCGGTGACGCAACAAGAATTGCAAGCAAGATCGTTGACGAAGATAAGTACGAATCTATGCTTGGCAAAGCAGTAATTTAAGTGGAGGCATAAAAATGAAAACGTTTAAAAAGTTATTTGTTTTGTTGCTCACCGTAGTATTGATAGGCGTAATGTCAATCCCTTGCTTTGCTTTGGGTGCTCCAGCAGCATCCGAAGCAAAGGCAGGAGATGTTGTAACTGTTTCGTTCAGTTATGAAGATATTGCCGGTATTCGTGGCACATTTAGTTTTTCAAAAGCAGATCTTATAAAAGATATTAATATCGAAACCAATGCTGGTTTTGAAGGAAGTTTTAACAAAGAAAACGGTATACTTGTATATTTTGCATCAGAACCCGCTGATTTTGTTTGCACCGCTAAAATAACGCTTGCAGATACTGCCGTTGTTGGCGATGAAATTAAAATTACTCTTGAATATGAAACAACTGTTGACGGCAATATGCCTAGCGTACCCGTTTATTCTTACGATTACGTAACAATTAAAATCGGGATAGATTACAGCAAGTTAAATCAACAGATTGCTTTAGCTCAGGCTATTGACAAAAATGATTATACCGAAGAATCGGTAAGGGCATTAGAAGATGCACTTACAAAGGCTATCGCTGCTAAAACTTCAACAGAGCAAGCCACGGTAGATGCTGCTGCAGATGCACTTGAGAAGGCAATAAAGGGTCTTGTAAAAAAGATAGATTACAGTAAATTAGAAGCGCAGATAACAAAAGCAGAAGCTCTTAATAAAAATGAATATACCGAAAATTCTTGGAAGAATTTAGAGGATGCTCTTACAAAGGCAAAAGAGGCAAGAACTGCTAAGGAGCAGGCCACGGTAGATGCCGCTGCTGATGCTCTTGAAAAGGCAATAAATGCCCTTGAAAAGAAAGCGATAGATTACAGTAAATTAAACGAGCAGATTGCTATAGCTCAAAAGATTAAAAAAGGTAACTATACCGATCAATCGTGGAAGGCTTTAGAGGATGCACTTGCAAAGGCAATCGCTGCAAGAACTTCAACAGAGCAAGCAGTAGTAGATGATGCTACGGCAAAGCTTAAGGCAGCTATTGCAGGGTTAAAGACCAAGCCCGGAAAAGAAGAAGTTATCAATTACAATAAATTAAACGAGCAGATTGATATTGCACAAAAGCTTAATAAGAATGAATATACCGAAGATTCTTGGAAGAATTTAGAGGATGCTCTTAATAACGCTATTGAGGCAAGAAACTTAAAGGTTCAGGTTGCAGTAGATGCTGCTGCCGATGCTCTTGAAAATGCAATCAAAGCTTTGGTTAAAAAGTCGGTACCCGGTAAAATAGATTACACAAAGCTTAACGAGCAGATTGAAATAGCACAAGGTCTTAATAAAGACGCTTACGTTGAAGAATCGTGGGCAGTGCTTGAAAGCGCATTAGAAGAAGCTATCGAAGCAAGAAATGCAACCACTCAGGCAGAGGTTGATGCCGCAACAGAAAAGCTTAAAAATGCAATCGCTTCACTTGAAGAAAAGAGCACAGGCTTAGCTTGGGGCTGGATAATCTTCTTAATTGTACTTATTGTTGTAGCAATAATTATCTTTATTATTCTTTATAAGAGAAAGTCAGATAAAGAAAAAGCACAATAAAATTTAAATGGTAAAATACATCTATACACCGCCATAATGATTGACGGTGTATAGGTGACAATACCAAAAGGATATGATTGGATATGAAAAAAGTTATAAAAAAGATTTTTGCATTAATACTTACGGTTACAATGGTATTATCGCTTGGTATTACCACGTTTGCTACTGTATCACCCACAAAGACGAATGCTTATGCGGGACAAGTTATTACGGTAAAATATAGTTATTCCGGTATTGCAGGTATTAATGGTACTTTTTCGTATACAAATTCTGCAATGTTTTCGGACGTAAAGTTTAAAATCGACGGATTAACCTTAGGTAAATATAACGAACAGAACAAAACGTTGGCATACCTTTCAACAGAACCTGTTAACTGCACTATTACTCTTACCTTGACCGTTGCTAATAATGCTAAGGTAGGGGACAGCTGTTCAATTACTCTTAAATACGAAACCACCGTTGACGGAAATATGCCGTCAGTACCCGATTATAAATATGATACGACAACTATAACCGTTGTTGAAAAAATTGATAACTCAACGCTTAAAAGCTTAATAGAACAAGCCGAAGGTCTTAAAAAAAGCGCGTATACGCCAGAGACGTGGGCCAGACTTGATTCGGCATTAAAAAATGCAAAAACAGTATTGGCAAATGCAACTACTCAAAACGAAATTAACGCGGCGGCACAAAGCCTACGCGATGCTATAAATGCTCTTGAAAAAACTCTTGATTATTCAGAGCTCTTAAAACAGATAAATAACGCAGAAGCGTTAAACAAAAACGATTATACTTCTAAAACGTGGGACGTTTTAGTTACCGCACTTGAAAACGCTAAAAAGGCACAAACTTCAAAAAGCCAGTCAGAGATAGATTCGGCGGCAAAGGCTCTTAAAAATGCAATAGCGGGTCTTGTTTCTATTTACGAGGGAAAATTAAAGTTTGATAAGCTTAACGAACAGATTGCCATTGCAGATGGTCTTAACGCTAACGATTATACGGCTGATAGCTGGAATAAATTAGCAGATGCGCTTCAAAAGGCAAAAAATGCAAAATCTTCAAAAAATCAAAATGAAATTGATACTGCGGCAAACGAGTTAAAAGCTGCAATAGAAGACCTTGTAAAATTAGATTACGCTCGTCTTGCTGCGGCAATTAAGGCATTAGAAGATTATTTAAACAATAATTCGTTCCTTAATCTTTGGAAAG
This sequence comes from Clostridia bacterium, assembly GCA_045536015.1. GTDB lineage: Bacteria > Bacillota > Clostridia > Christensenellales > QALW01 > JAZSMS01. The sequence goes on along the minus strand of JAZSMS010000060.1, from coordinate 1,601 downwards.
ATTCGCAAAACCTTATAAGTGAGGCTAATAATGCGCTTACAAGCCGCGACCAGCAAACTATTGATTCGTATGCTCAAAGATTAGAGGACTTACTTATTGAGTTTAAAAAGGCAATAGCAGATATGGCAGGTACGGGCTTTGAGGTTATCGAAAAGCCGGTTCCCGTTGATCCTACAAATGACTATTGCAACATAAAAGGACATAAAGTATGGATCGTTCTTTTCTGGATAAGCTTTGCAATAAATCTTGCTTTTGCAGTGTTAGTTTTTATGTATTTTTACACAAAAAAGAAAAAAGCAACTGATGATACGCCGTTGGTAGATTATGACATTGCTGATGACTTTGAGTAATGCAATACGTATTGCATAATTTAAATTTCGTAAGGATGTTTTTACATTGAAAGAACAAAGTTGGAAAAGAAAAGAATATGAAAGCTGGGACGAAGCGTTTCGTGCGTTAGCACCCGTTGTTCGTCAGCAATCGGTTCGTGTTGCGGCATATACGCAAACCTTGTTTATTAGAGCAGTAAAGATGAAATACGGCTTTAATACAAAAGAAGGTCAGGATCGTATGAAAGGTCAGTATGCCGAGCTTATGTATAAGTGCGGTATGTACCATCAGCTTGGAAAAGCGCTTGTACCGCCTGAATATCAGATTATGCAAGAGAGCTTTTCTGACGAAGAATTAGCCGTATATAAAAAATATACAACCGATGGACGCGCTTTGGTTGCTTCTCTTCAGGAAAAAGGGGCAAACATCAAAGACAGGCGCAAGGATAAAACGCAAGAAAAAGCTACAAAAAATCTTCCTTGGCTTATTATGCGCGAGTGCTGTCAGCAGCATATGGAGCGCTGGGACGGCTCTGGTTACCCTGACGGAAGATTGGCAAGTGACATAAGCGTTCCTGCACAGATCGTAGGTCTTGCAAAAGAGCTTGACCGTATAGCGTCAGAAACTAAAGCCGAAAATCCCTTTGATATTGCTTTTGAAACTGTTGTTTCTGCATCGGGCAAGCATTGGTCGCCCGAGCTTATAGACGTATTAAAGGCTTCAAAGGAAGAGTGCTATGCGGTTTACCGCAAATATATTACTTATACAAGAACAATTCCAAAGACAATACCGCTTGTTGAGCGCGCTTCCGAGCGTTCAATGGGGCTAAAATATCGCCCGATGGTATCAAAAGAAGCAAACATTGTACCGATGTACGAAGCGCAGATGTACTTTAAGGGCGTTGCAGGAAATCCTGACGAAGCCCAAGGGGTAGAAGACGTGCAAGAGTTGCTTGTGCGCACAAAGCTTGTAGAAGACGTAAGCTGGTACTTTTTGTACGAGGCTTGCGATACGGTTTTGCGCTTGCAAAATTGCAACGTGTCGGTTGACGGAATTTTGCTTAATATGATTCCGGAGTTTTATAAATTAAGCTCGCAACTGCAAAGGTTTAATAAGCTTTTTGAAGATCAGCCGATTGATAAAAGCCGTTTAATGCTGACGGTGCCGTTTGAAATGCTTTGCAATGCAAATAAAACGCAGATAGAAGTGATTCAAAGGTACATACGCAACGGCATTACGTTAGTTCCTGACGGAGTAAAGGATGATGAAAC
>JAZSMS010000043.1:0-7918 GCA_045536015.1 Clostridia bacterium | reverse complement strand
TGCCAATAATTATACCCTTATGCGATTCTCTTTCGCAGTAGATATCAGCACTTATGCGTAAATTTCCGTTTGCTTGCTCGCGCATTTGTGTTATATCTACGCCTATTCCGTGCGGAATTTCATCATTTAAGTTAAGCAATGCCTTTTCTCTTATTATTTCCGCCGCCAAAAAACGTTCGGGAAAATCACACACCATATCCTCAGGGAAATATTGTGGTCCTTCCTCCAAATGCTCGATTATAACCTTTTTTAACTCCTCACAGCCCTCGCCCGTTGTTGCCGAAACGGGAATTATAGCAATATCGTACTTTGCCAAATATGCTATCGTATCCAAAACCTTTTGACGTGGAACAAGGTCTATTTTATTTAAAACTACTGCGCAAGGATAAGCAGAATATTCGTTAATAATATGCTCGTCAGTTTTGCCGATAGGCTCGGTAATATCAAGCATAATGCACACAAAATCGGCACCCGTTGATGCTTCCTTTTGTGTTTTTGACATATACTCGTTAAGCTTGCACTTGGGCTTGTGTATTCCGGGAGTATCGAGGAATACTATCTGATGGTCTTCCTCGGTTAAAATTCCGCGAATACAGTTGCGCGTAGTCTGCGCCTTAGGCGAAACTATAGCTATTTTTTGCCCAACAAAATAATTCATTAACGTGCTTTTTCCAACGTTTGGTCTGCCGCAAAGCACACAAAATCCTGATTTCATTTTTTTGTTACCTTTCTTGGTTTTATCAGACATTTGGGACCAAAACCTATAAGGTCCTGTCTGCCTGCCGAAATTAACGCCTTTTTAACAAGCTCATAATTTTCGGGCTTTTTATATTGCAACAGCGCACGTTGCATTTTTTTCTCGGGAATAGAACGTGCAACAAACACCTTTTGCATCGTTCTTGGATCAAGTCCCGTATAGAACATACACGTTGAAAGTGTGCCGGGCGTTGGATAAAATTCCTGAACCTGCTCGGGATTTATTCTGTGATCACGAAGATATTCGGCAAGGCGGATAGCTTCCTTTAAATCACTTCCCGGATGCCCCGAAATTAAGTAAGGAACGAGGTATTGCTCCTTGCCTGCACGTTTGTTCATATCTTCATATCTTTTACAAAACTCGTTGTAAACGCTTACTGACGGCTTTCCCATAAGCTTTAGCACTTTATCGGAAATATGCTCGGGCGCCACCTTTAATTGTCCCGAAACGTGATACGTACAAAGCTGCTCTAAAAACTCTTTGCCGTGTTTTTTATCTGCTAAAATGCAATCAAAGCGCAATCCCGAACGGATAAACACCTTTTTAACTTTAGGTAATTCACGCAGTTGTTTAAGCAACTTAATATATTTTGAATGGTCAGGCTTAAAGGCAGGACAAACCTGCGGATGCAAGCATTGTTTATCTTTGCACGCTCCACTTTCCTTTTGTTTAGCACAACCTTGTGCATAAAAGTTTGCCGTAGGTCCGCCAACGTCGTGAATATATCCTTTAAACCCGGGTAATTGGGTTAAAACCTTTGCTTCTTCTATAATTGACTGCTCACTTCGGCTTTGCAAAATTCTGCCTTGGTGGAACGTTATTGCACAAAACGAACACGCACCAACACAACCACGGTTAGCAGTAATCGAAAATTCTATCTCGTTTATTGCAGGAACACCGCCAAGTGCATCGTACATTGGGTGTACCTTTCGCGTATAAGGTAAAGCGTAAACTTGATCAAGCTCGCGCGTTGAAAGCGGGTGTGCGGGCGGAAGCACTACGAGGTAGCTCTTTCCGTGCTTTTGAATAAGCGTTTTGGACGAAAAAGGATTTTGATTTTCGTACTGTGCCATAAACGCTTTACAGTATTTTTCCTTATCGTCACGAACTTCTTCAAAGCTTTCAATTTCAAGGGCATTATATACATTTTCTACATTTTCGGTAACGTACGCCGAGCCTTGAACGTAAGTAATTTCATTAACGCGCAAGCCCGAAGAAAGTGCGTCAGCAACCTCAACTATAGATTTTTCACCCATACCGTAAAGCAAAATGTCGGCGCCCGAATCAACTAAAACTGAGGCTCGCACTTTGTCATCCCAACAATCGTAGTGTGCAAAGCGCCTTAGACTTGGCTCTACCCCGCCGATAATTATCGGCATATTTTTGTATGCCTGGCGGATGCAGTTGCAATATACAATCGTTGCTCTGTCAGGGCGCAAGCCCATTTTTCCGCCGGGCGAATATGCATCAGAGCTTCTTCTCTTGTGTGCCGCAGTATAATGGTTTACCATTGGATCGATATTTCCTGACGAAACCAAAAAGCCAAGGCGCGGTCTTCCAAAACGTTTAAAGCAAGAAATATCGTGCCAATCAGGCTGCGGAAGTATTGCAACCTTATAGCCGTTCGCTTCAAGCACGCGCGAAATTATGGCAGGACCAAAGCTTGGATGGTCAACGTAAGCATCTCCTAAAACGTAGACAAAATCGGGTCTATCCCAACCGCGTTCAGTACATTCTTCAATTTTAACCGGTAAAAATTTTTCCATACGTTTTTAAAAAAAGCCGCAATGCTTTTGCATTACGGCTATAAAATTATTTTTTAAGATCGATTACTATATGGCGGTTAGGCTCTTCGCCTTCGCTATAAGTTTGAACCTTATCATTATCCTGCAAAGCAAAGTGAATAATTCTGCGCTCGAAGGGACTCATTGCCTCAAGTGAAACGCGATGTCCCGTCTTGATAGCCTTTGCCGCCGTCTTTTCTGCAAGGCGGATAAGAGTTCTCTCTCTCTTTTTGCGATAATTTTCGGTATCAACGGTAACGCGGCGGTAATCATCCTTGTCCTTGTTATATACAAGCGAAGCAAGATACTGAATAGCATCCAGCGTTTCACCGCGGCGGCCGATAAGCATACCCATATCATCGCCCTCGATATTTACCAAAAGACCGTTATCTTTTTCAACGGCTTTAACAGAGCCCTGAACTCCTACCCTGGAGATAAGACCTGTTAAAAATTCGGTAACTTCGTTTTCTACAAACTGTGCGTCTGCGCCAAAATATTCTTTAGACGAAACCTTTTCTATCGGCTCATTATCCTTTTTAGGCGCTTTCTTTTCTCTTTTATCTCTCTTTTCCTTTTTTTGCTCTTTAGGCTTATCCTTATTAAGAACAAAATCAGGAACGATCGCCTCCTCGCGCTCGGTTAAACGAACGCGTGCAAGCTTGCTTCCAAGGCCCATAAAGCCTTTTTTGCCATAGTCAAGGACTTGCATTTCGACCTCATCGATCGAAAGCTTCATCGCCTCAAGCCCCTTATACAGAGCCTGATCGACGGTTTCGCCCTCAATTTCTAAAACTCTTGCCATTTTTTACTCCTTTAATTTGCCGCCTCAGCAGCCTTTTTTGCTTCTTTAGCGTCCAAAACCTTGTTGATAACAATGTTAAGAACAATCATGCAAAGGCTTGACGTTACCCAGTAAATAGCAAGTGCCGAGGAAGAAACAAGACAGAAGTATACAAACAACACGGGGAAGAAAACCTTCATAAATTTGCCTGAGCCTGGTTGTTTTGCTCCGTCAGGTGTTGTAGGTGCAGTTTGCTGCTCGCTTGACGAGAACTTTAAGCTAAACACCTGTGCAGCGCCGGCAAGAAGCGGGAAAATATAAAAACCGTTTCCTACGTTTGCACCGATATAATCTCTTGCTGCCTGAAGACCAACGCTTACATTTTCGGCAAAGACTTGAAGGCCCATAGAATTATCACCTAACATTCCCGAATCAAATGCTGACTTTAAGGTTGCCTGAAGTGATGCAAGATCATTTGGAACAATATAACCGTTTATACCCTTAATTATAGGTATAACTCTGCATCCCCAAACTTCAGAGAAGTTAAAGTAAACGTCGGGCTGCCAGATATTTCTAATCCACAAAAAGCCGTTTTCACTAAACCACTGCGAAATCTCAGCTTCTTCTGTAAGAGTTGAAAGCTCGTACATATGTTCTGCCGCAAGATTGCGGAAAACTGCAAAGAAAGCAATTAAGATAGGATAGGTTAAAAGCATTGTTCCGCAGCCCTTTGGCATCATACCGATACCTTCACGCTTGCGGATCTCCATCATACGCTGTTGTGCTTTTTGTGGGTCGTTTTTATACGCCTTATTGATGTTATCTATCTCCGGCTGAATTTTTTTCATCTTTGCAGTATATTCGCGCTGACCTATGCGGCTGCGAATATCAAATGGTGAAAGTAACAAACGGAACAATATGGTAAACAAAATAATTGTTAAGCCGTAATTGTGCGTAATGTTTACGTTTATCCAGTCGAAGATCATTCCGAAAAATTGTGTAATATAACTCACTTGTTTTTCTCCTGACCTATTTTCTGCGGTACGGGATCATAACCGCCCTTGCAAAAAGGATTGCAGCGCACTATGCGCCACAGTGATAATGCTCCGCCTTTAAAAAAACCAAAGCGTTCTATCGCCTCGATTGCATATTCGGAGCAAGTTGGAATAAAACGACATGCAGGCGGCAGTGCAGGCGAAATTTGCCTTTTATAAAACTTTATAAGCTTTATTGCCGCTCGTGCAAAAAGGCTATTCATTTATCTTGCCCGCTTTTTTTAAAAGCAGGCACATCTGCTCTCGCGCAACTGTTGAAGTGCATCCAACCAGCTTTGCGCGCGCGATAAATAAGTATGAAGTGTTATCCTCGCAAAGCGGGAATAACTGTGAAAGCCCTGCACGCATTATTCGTTTTGTTCGGTTTCGAGTAACGGCATTTCCAAGCTTGCTGCTAACAGAAAAGCCTGCTTTTTTGCCGTACTTATTCTTAACGAATATAAGAACAAAATAAGGAGAGGAAACAGACTTGCCGCGTGAGCAAACGTATCTGAACTCTTTATTTTTTTTAAGCATATCCTGCTTTTTCAAACAAGAGCCCCTCCCTTATCAATCTTCTTTATTATGCGCTAAGCTTTTTTCTGCCGCGACGACGGCGTGCCTGAAGAACGTTGCGTCCGTTCTTGGTCTGCATTCTCTTACGGAAGCCATGAACTTTCTTTCTCTTGCGTCTGTTTGGTTGATAGGTACGTAACATAATTTATTTTTCCTTTCTAAATCGCCTTTTAATAGGCGCAAATTTACACAATAACACATTGTAGCGTTACTATTATATTAAAAACGGCTCACTCTGTCAAATGAAAATTGCTTATACCACTTTTAATTTTGTATGAATTTTTATTATTTTTTTGCATAAAAAAAGTTATCCACAAGATATTGTGTTTTTAAAAAAGTTATCCACAATTTTGCAAAATTTCTTTCAAAAGTTGTCAATTTTCTGTTGAAAAATTTTTCGTTTTATGGTATTATCACTTCACTTGACTTTTCAAGCAATTTTTACGAAAGGGGATTTTAAAAATGGATGCATCAGAAATTTTTAAGCAAATTTGTCTTATAATAGAAAAATCGCCGCAAGACGTAAGCCCTATTTCGTATACAACTTGGATAAAGACGTTAAAGCCACTTGTTTTTAAAAATAATTTTCTTTATCTTATAGTTCCCAGCGAGATGCACCGCAGGCATATTCTTACCTCTAACGGCAATATTTTGCACTCGTATCTTACCTCGGCATTAAACATCGTTATAAATTCGCCCGGTGCAAGTATCGAGCTTGTTTTAGAAGCCGAAGCTCCTGCTATTTTAGAAGAAGCGCAAGAAGTTCCCAAGGCTCCCTCTCGCCCGATGCTTAACGAGAAATATACGTTTGAAAGCTTTGTTGTAGGCTCGGCAAACGCTTTTGCACACGCCGCGGCAGTAAGTGTAGCCGAAGCACCCGCTACAATAAACAACCCCTTATTTATATATGGTGGTGTTGGACTTGGCAAAACGCACCTTATGCACGCAATAGGAAACTACGTGCTTTCGCAAAATCCTAACGCGCGCGTTTTATACGCAACCAGCGAACGCTATACAAACGAGTTTATTGATGCCGTTTCAAAGCATCAGATAACCGCATTTAGAGAAAAATACCGCCAGAACGTTGACCTTTTAATGATTGACGACGTTCAGTTCTGGGGTAGCAATATGGACAGAACGCAAGAGGAGATATTCCATAATATAAACGACCTGTTTAACGCAAACAAGCAGATAGTTTTATCCTCTGACCGTCATCCAAGCAATTTGTCTGCACTTACTGACAGACTTCGCTCTCGCTTTATGGGCGGACTTTTGGTTGACATTGCCCCGCCCGATTTAGAAACGCGCGTTGCAATTTTAAGACGCAAGGCAGAGAGTGAACACATACAGATAAGTGAAAAGATACTTTTCTTAATCGCCGAAAAGGCAAGCGACAACGTGCGCGAGCTTGAAGGCGCACTTAAACGTGTTTTAGCGTATTCGGCTTATTCTTCTACACCAAGTGATATTACGGTAGAGGTTGCAATGAACGCACTTAGAGATTATCATACCGAGGCGCAAAAAAATTGCACGCCCGAGATGATAATAAACGCCGTTGCCAATTACTTTTCGATTGAGGTTGAAGATATTTTAGGAGTAAAGAGAGAAAAGACCATAGCTCTTCCCCGCCAGATAGCTTATTACCTTTGTGACGAGCTTACCGACTTATCTTCGTCGCGAATCGGTGACGAGTTTAACGGCCGCGACCACTCCACGATACTTAACGGTATCGGAAAGATCCGTTCGACAATGAAAATAAACGAAACTATCCGCAATTACGTTGAAGATATTACCATGCATTTGAAAGGGGAATAATTACTGTGATTAACGGCTCTTTTTCAGGAAACCTTTGCGGTTTCCTTTATTTTTTAATTTTTATCCTTGGCGGAATTTTTATTTCGCTAAAGCTCTTTAACAAGCAAAGACCGATAATGCGCATCTATTTGGGAAGCGTTATGGGTGTTGCCGCATTAATGTGGTTGCCCGTGCTTTTTGCATTTATTTTCGGTTTTAATTTGCTTTCACATTTTTTAGCGCTTGCCGTCTTAATTTTAGCGTGCGTGCTTTTGCAGGTTTTTATGCCAGACAAAACGTTATTTGCCGGCTTTAAATTTGATAAAGAAATCGGTTGGCTTATCGCGCTTACTATCCCTATGACCGTTTTTTACGCGATAGTGGAAACAAATCACATTCTGCAGCCAAGTGCTTCGGGCGGAATGATATTTGGTCAAAGCACGTATTACGATGCCAATATTCATTTAAGCTTTATTACCACACCCGTTGTGCAAGGAGATATGCCGTTTAACTATAATATTTTACCCTCGGAGCAAGTTTCGTATCCGTTTTTGTGCGATACGATTTCTTCGTCAGTTTACATTTGGGGTGCATCGCTTCGCTTTGCGTATATCCTGCCAACCATCGTAGGTGCTTTAAACGTTTTTGCAGGTGGCTTTTTATTCTTCTCTTCCTGGCTTAAAAGCGTTAAAAAGGCAGCTCTTGCCTGGACGTTATTCTTCTTTAACGGTGGCTTTGGCTTTATGTATTTCTTAGACGGACTTCGTCAGGGCTCAACCAACTTTACGCGAATTTTTGATACGCTTTATCAAACGCCCACCAACTTAGACGAAAAAATGATTCGCTGGGTAAACACCGTTTGCGATATGATGGTTCCGCAACGTGCATCACTGTTTGGCTGGATGATGCTTTTTGCAATATTATTCCTTTTATATAAAGCGGTATTTGAAAAAGATAAAAAGATGTTTATCTTTGCCGGAATTTTTGCAGGCTTAACGCCTATGATAAGCACCCATATTTTTGTTTCGGTTGCAGTTATCTCGTTTGTGTGGATGATTTCCCGCCTTGCCGTTTTTGCCCAGATAAAAGACTCTGTTGCAAAGGGCGTTTGTGCCGCAATTTTAATTACCACCGTAGCCGTCTTTGCAATAACGTGCTTATCAACGGGCGATAAATTACATAATTTTGATTA
>JAZSMS010000094.1:0-24205 GCA_045536015.1 Clostridia bacterium | reverse complement strand
CTATGGAGGATTGGCAAAGGGTAATAATTATGTTCTCGGGCTTTGTTCCCGCTATTATTGGAGTTGGTTTTGCTATAAAAATTGAGCAGGTCGCGGGGTATTATCAGTGCAAGGAATGCGGACATAAGTACGTGCCTACTTATAAAGCTGTTAACTTAGCAATGCATATGGGTAGAACGAGATATATGCGTTGCCCCGAGTGCCATAAAAAGTCGTGGCAGAAAAAGGTTATAAGCAAATAAATAAAAGCCCGATAAAATTCGGGCTTTGTTTGCAAAAAAAGCACTTATGTTTTTCATAAGTGCTTTTTAATTATTCTGCAGAGATAATATAGTAGTAAACGGGCTGACCACCGAAAACAACTTCAATGTCAGAAGCGGGGAATTCGTTTGAGAGAGCATCTGCAATATCGTTTGCGTTTTCTTCGGTAGCGTCTGAACCATAATAGATGGTAACAAGGTCGCTCTTATTACTTAAAAGTTTTCTCGCAAGGTCTAGGGTCGTTTCTTTGAGCTCTTTGCCGCAAGCAACGATGTTGCCCTCTGCCAAGCCTAAAATGTCACCCTCGTGAATGGGTTTACCGTCAAACTCGGTATCACGAACTGCATAAGTTACGCTGCCTGTTAAAACCTCGCTAAAGGCTTCTGCCATATTGGTAAAGTTTTCGCTACCAGATTGCTCGGGTGCATAGGCAAGCATTGCAGAAATACCTTGCGGAATTGTCTTTGTAGTAAGCACGTAAATCTTTTTGTTGGTAAAATCTTGTGCCTGCTCGGCGGCAAGGATAATGTTTGAATTGTTGGGCAAAATTATTACCGATTTTGCGTTAATCTTATTAACTGCGGCAACGATATCCTCTGTACTGGGGTTCATTGTCTGTCCGCCGGTAACAAGCTCGTCAACGCCAAGGTCTTTAAATAATGTGCTCATACCTTCGCCCGAGCAAACCGAAACAACGCCAACTTCCTTTAAGTTTTGCGCGCGGCTGGCAACAAGCTCGCGGTGCTGCTGAACCATATTTTCAATCTTAATCTTATTAAGCTCGCCAAGCTCAAGCGCATACTGAAGTGCCTGACCGGGATTGTTGGTATGAACGTGAACCTTAACTAAATCGGGGTCACCAACTACTATAAGCGAATCGCCAATTGCTGAAAGCTTATTTCTAAGTGAGGTTATATGACGCTCGGTTACAGATTCCTTCATATTTTCAACAAAGAACTCTGTGCAGTAAGCAAAGAGAATTTCGTCCATTTCAGCAACCTCGTCAGAGGTTGCACGAGAAAAATCTCCCGAAAGATCTGCCGAGAAGGAGAAAGGCTCAATCTCGTCAGGAAGCTTTTCACCGTGAATAACGGTAGAAAAAGCGTGCAAGATTGTCATTAAACCCTGACCGCCTGCATCTACAACGCCTGCCTTTTTTAATTGAGGAAGCATTTCGGGGGTTTTTAATAACGTTTCTTCACCGATAGAGATAACGTAATCAAAAAGGTCTGCAAGGTTTTCTCTGCTTGCAAATTTAGCCTTTTCGGAAATAACGCGTATAACGGTTAAAATTGTGCCTTCCTTGGGTTTCATAACTGCCTTATAAGCAGTTTCGGTTGCAAGGCGGAGTGCTACTGCAAAATCTGCGGCAGAAGCCTTTTCGAGTGTTTCAAATTGGCGTGCAAAGCCACGGAGTATCTGTGAAAGGATAACGCCCGAGTTACCGCGAGCGCCCTTTAAAGCACCGCGTGACATAGCACGTGCAACGGAAGCAAGGTCGTCTTGAGGCGTAGCCGAAACTTCCTTATAAACCGATTGCATTGTAAGCGACATATTTGTGCCCGTATCGCCGTCGGGAACGGGGAAGACGTTTAAGTCATTTAATTTTTGTTTGTTTGCTTCAAGCACGCTTGCCGCAACGGAAATCATTTCCTTAAGCAGCGCACCGTCTATCGAATTATAAATCATTTTCCTCCTCCGTTTTAAACCCTGATGCCCTGAATAAGTACATCTACGTTTTCAACGAGCAGACCTGTTTGAGTTTCTACTGCGTACTTTACTGCTTCAATAACGTTGTGTGCAGCGGCAACCATCGAAACACCGTATTCGATAACAACGTGAAGCTCAAACTTTACAGAATCTTCCGAAGAAAAAACCTTTATACCTTTTGTAAGACTTTCACGCTTTAAAAGCTCGGCAATACCTTCAACTGTAGTTGAAGCCGACATTCCTACAATACCTGCGCAATCACAAGCAGCAATACCTGCGATAGTTGCAAGAACTGTATCGGAGATGGTTATGCAACCTAACTGATTTGTGGTTTTAATAGCCATAAAACAAATCCTCCTAATTTAATTGGATAAGAATAAATACGCGTTTATTTTACAATAAAATCAAATTTGTGGCAAGTGAAAAGTACGTGAGCCTTTTTCAGCTCGATTTTATTATATGATAAAAAATTCAAATAATAACAAATTAAACTGCTACAATGTTAACAAGCTTGCCGGGAACAACAATAACCTTTTTAATTTGTTTTCCGTCAAGTAAAGCCTTAACAGTATCGTTTTCAAGTACAAATGATTCAAGTGCATCTTTATCGGCATCTGCAGGAACCATAAGCTTTGCTTTGATTTTTCCGCAAAGCTGAACAACAATTTCAACCTCGCTTCTAACGAGTTTTTTCTCATCAAAAACAGGCCATGCTGATTGATATAATCTTCCTTCAAAGCCTACAAACTGCCAAAGCTCCTCGGTAATGTGAGGCGAAACGGGGTTTAAAAGAATAAGCAACGTCTTTAATTCTTCTTTGTTGATTGTGCCAAGCTTATAAATTTCGTTAACGTAGCTCATCATTGTAGCTATTGCTGTGTTAAACTTCATAGCTTCAAAGTCTTCGGTAACCTTTTTAATCATTTCGTGCAAAAGTATGTCGCGTTCTGCCGAAGAGGGCACGTCTGCAATAAAGTCGGGTAACCTCCAAACTCTGTCAAGGAAGCGCTTGCAGCCTTGAGCGCCCTTTGTTGACCACGGAATAGCCTGATCAAAAGCTCCCATAAACATTTCGTACATTCTGAATGCGTCGGCACCTATCTGCTCAACGATATCGTCGGGGTTAATAACATTACCGCGCGATTTGCTCATCTTTTCGCTGTTTTCACCCAAAATCATGCCGTGACTTGTACGCTTTGCATAGGGCTCCTTTGTGGGAACAACACCGATATCGTATAAGAAACGGTGCCAGAAGCGCGAATACAAAAGGTGAAGCGTGGTATGCTCCATACCGCCGTTGTACCAATCGACAGGAAGCCAGTATTTAAGCTTTTCGGGGTCGGCAAGAGCAGAATCGTTATGAGGATCGATATAGCGAAGGAAATACCACGACGAGCCTGCCCACTGAGGCATAGTATCGGTTTCACGCGTTGCCTTGCCGCCACAATGGGGGCAGGTGGTGTTTACCCAATCGGTGAGCTTTGCAAGGGGCGACTGTGCATCCTTTGGCGGAATAAAGTCGTCGGTGTGGGGAAGACGCAAAGGAAGCTCCTCTTCGGGTACGGGAACCCAACCGCATTTTTCACAATAAATAAGCGGAATAGGCTCGCCCCAATATCTCTGACGCGAGAATACCCAGTCACGAAGCTTGTAGTTAACCTTTGCTTCGCCAATGCCATTTTCGGTAAGCCAAGTAATGATAGCCTTTTTAGCCTCATCTACCGTTAAACCATCCAAGAAGCCACTGTTAACAAGTTTGCCTGTGTTTGTATCGGTAAATGCGGCTTGCTGAACGTCTGCACCGCTATGGATAACTTCAATAATATCAAGACCAAATTTTTTGGCAAATTCCCAGTCACGCTCATCGTGTGCGGGAACGGCCATAATAGCGCCCGTTCCGTACGACATTAAAACGTAATCAGAAACCCATATAGGAATTTTTTTGTCGTTTACAGGGTTTGTTGCAAAAATGCCTTCAAGGATAACGCCCGTCTTTTCCTTTGCGGTTTCGGTACGTTCAAAATCACTTTTATGCTGTGCAGCTTCGCGATATGCCAAAACGTCGTTTAAGTTTGCAATTTTTTCGCCCAAAGCGTCAATCATAGGATGTTCGGGCGAAATAACCATATACGTTGCGCCAAAAAGCGTGTCGGGGCGCGTAGTAAATACGGTAAGGTCCTGTCCGTAAGCCTCTACTGCAAACTTAACCAAAGCACCGTGGCTTTTACCAATCCAGTTGCGCTGCTGAATTTTAACGCGTTCGATAAAGTCAACGTCGTCAAGACCGTCTAAAAGCTTTTGAGCATAGTCAGTTATTCTCAGCATCCACTGGCTCTTTGTCTTTTTAATAACGTCGCCACCGCAACGTTCGCACTTATCGCCAACAACTTCTTCGTTTGCAAGACCAACGTTACACTGTGTGCACCAGTTGATTGCAATTTCACTCTTATAGGCAAGACCCTTTTTGAAAAGCTGAAGGAAAATCCACTGTGTCCACTTATAGTAGTTGCTATCGGTGGTGTTTACCTCGCGCGAATAGTCAAACGAAAAACCTATTTTCTTTAACTGCTCGCGGAAATGGTCGATATTTTGCTTTGTAACAATTTCGGGATGAATATTGTTTTTAATAGCATAGTTTTCGGTAGGAAGACCAAAAGCGTCCCAGCCGATAGGGTATAAAACGTTATAACCCTGAAGTCTGCGCTTACGTGCAATTATGTCAAGCGCGGTGTTAGAACGGGGATGTCCAACGTGCAAGCCTGCTCCGGAGGGATAGGGGAACTCGATAAGACCGTAGAATTTAGGCTTGTCGGTTGCGCTGTCGTCAGCGGCAAAAGCCTGTTCGTCCTCCCATATTTTTTGCCATTTGGCTTCGATTTGATTGTGTTCATAATTATGCATTTGTGGTAACTCCTTAAATAACAATTATACTTATTTTATTATATATATACCTAATTGTCAATCAAAAACGCAGTAAGTCTTTAAGCTCGCTTGCAGAAGAAACAATATAATCAGCGCCGCTATCGGTTAATTCTTTGATTGAGCCGTATCCCCATAAAACGCCGATAGATTTAATTCCTGCTTCGCGCGCGCCGATAATATCGTCTTTTCGGTCGCCTACCATAAAAGCGTTTTTATCCTCAAGCATTGCCTTTAAGCGCTCTCCCTTTGTAGGAAGCTTGCCTGTTAATGCAACGCCTGAAATTTGGTCAAAATACTTTAAAATATCAAAATGCTCAAGCACCGTGTTTATCATTGAAGTAGGCTTTGCCGAGCAGATCAAAAGGCGGATATCGTTTGCTTTAAGGCTTTTTAAAAGCTCGTTAATTCCGTCATAAACCGTGTTTTCAAAAATTCCAATAGGAAGATAATACTCGCGATAAATCTTAACAAATTCTTCTGCAGTTTCAAAATTTACTCCCCAAAGACGCATAAAGCTTTCATTAAGCGGAGGTCCAACGCATGAGCGAAGTTGTTCTTCAGATAAAGGCGTAAGATTCATTTTGTTTTGTAGATATTTTATTGCGTTAAAAATTCCCGGAGCAGAATCGGTTAGTGTTCCGTCAAGGTCAAAAACAACGGTGTTTTTCATATAAAAAACCTCACAAAAACAATTTTTTAATATTATAACATTAAGCGGATAAAAAGACAACACTTTAAAAAATGTCATAAAAATTCGACTAATGTGATAAAATTTAAAAAAATTTGTCAAAAGTATTTGACAGAAATCAATCTTGTTTGTTATAATCAAACCCGTGAATATGAGAAAAAACTCTCGTGTTAACCTAAACCGAGGGGAGGGATATCAATGTCAGAAATTCATGTTGGTGAAAATGAATCGTTAGAAAACGCTCTTAAGCGCTTTAAGCGTAAATGCGCACGTGCAGGCGTTCTTGCCGAAGTACGTAAGAGAGAACATTATGAAAAGCCCAGTGTAAAAAGAAAGAAAAAGGCTGAGGCTGCAAGAAAGCGTAAGTATTAATGCTTATAAGGACCGACGTTTATTCGTCGGTCTTTTTTTACATTTTTTTATCACTTCGGTAATATAATCAAGCAAGAGGTGATTAAATGTTTTTGGGTTTTAATTTTAAGGGATTTCCTGCCGAGGCAGCGGGTGTCTTTAAGGTTTCACTTTTTTCTAAAGATGTTGCGGTTATAGAAAATCATTCGGGAATAGCGGATATGAAGCCGGAATGTATAAAAATTTTTGCAGGCAAAAGTATAGTTGCGGTTAAGGGGCAAGATCTTGCAATAGGCGAGCTTGACGGATACGTGCTTAAGATAACGGGAAAAATTTTATCAATAGAATATTTGACCTGAGGACATAAATATGATACAATTATTAAGAAGTAGTTTAGCAACTAAAATTGTGCGCATTTCTGGTGTTTTGCCGGGTAATGCGCTAAGTGCTATGGCTGAAAATAAAATTCTGCTTAAAAATATTAAAAGGATAAGTCCCGTTTGTTTTGAAGTAGAGATTTTATCCCGTGACGAAGCAAGAATAAGATTGCTTTTAGAGGATAATTATAAGATAGAGCTTTTGTCAAAAAAAGGCAGTGCTTACGTCTTTGCACGTCTTGCAAAAAGATACACGCTTGTTTTAGGTATGCTTTTAGCTATTATTGCTTTGTTTGTATTCAGCAAGCGCGTAATGATAGTAAAGGTCTATGGCAGCGACGATAAGCAAATTTACGATACTGTTAAAAATTCAGGTGTTGTCGCGTGGCATAGTGCGGCAAAAACCAGCTTGCAGGCGGCAACAGATAGCATTATGCAAATTGACGGAGTTATATGGACAAATATCGAAATTAAGGGTATTTATGCAAACGTGTTTGTTCAGCAAGAAAAACAAGAAAGCCAGCTTATTGCAAGCGGACCGATTGTTGCTAAAAGTGACGGAGTAATTAAGAACTTAATCGTTTATTCGGGAACTCCCATGGTAAAAAACGGTGATACCGTTTTTGCAGGACAGGTGCTTGTTGAAAATTACGAAATGCGCGGCGAAGAAAAAGTTGAGGTTAAGGCGCAGGCAAAGGCATTAACGCAGACGTGGTACTTTCAAACCGAAACTATTCCGCTAACAGAGCAAAAAAACGTTTTTACGGGACAAAAAAAGGTAAAAACGGAGATAAATCTCTTTGGTAAAAGCTTTGTTTTTGAGCAGGGCGAGCCTTTTGAAAATGCGATAGAAGATAAAAAAGAAATTTTTTCTTCCTTTTTGCCTATAAAAATAACAAAATCTAACCTGCGCGAAGTAAAAAAACAAGTGGTGAAGACAGATGCCAAAGCGCTAGCGCGTCAGGCAGAGATAGATCTGGGCAAAAAGCTTATGCAACAGCTTCCGCAGGAGGCTAAAGTAATGGATAAAAGTATTGAAGTTGTTGCTGGCGATGACTGTATTACCGTAAGCGTTTGCTTTTTAGTTTTAGAAGACGTTGCAAAATATCAGTGAAAGGTTTTTTATGGAGTATATAACGATAGAAAAAGCCGAATATTTAACCGAGCTTTTCGGCAGGTATGACGAAAATATAAGAATAATCGAAGACGAACTTGGCGTTAGAATTGCTCTTGCCGACGGCGGAATTACCGTTGACAGTGACGACGATAAAAAGATATGCGTTGCGGCAAGAGTTATAAACCGACTTATAAATCTTCTGTCACGCTCGGAAAAGATAGACCGCACGCGAATACGCTATGCTGTAGAGCTTGCCAAAGAGGGCAGGGACGAGCTTGTTGAAGAAATTATGAGCGACGTTGTTGCAATAACGTATCGCGGCGCGCAAATAAGGTGTAAAACTTTAGGTCAGCAAAAATACGTTAAGGCAATGCAAAAAAGCACCGTTACTTTTGGCGTTGGCCCTGCAGGTACGGGAAAAACGTATCTTGCAATGGCAAACGCAGTAATGGCGTTTAAAAATAAAGAGGTTTCTAAAATAATTTTAACGCGTCCTGCAGTTGAAGCGGGCGAAAAACTTGGCTTTTTACCGGGTGACCTTCAACAAAAGGTTGATCCGTATCTGCGTCCGTTATACGATGCTATTTACGAGCTTATGGGTGCCGAAAGCTATCAAAAATTGTGGGAACGCGGTGCTATTGAGGTTGCTCCGCTTGCGTATATGCGCGGCAGAACGCTTAATGATGCCTATATAATTTTAGATGAGGCTCAAAATACAACAAAAGAACAAATGAAAATGTTCCTAACGCGCCTTGGCGAAAATTCTAAAATGGTAATAACTGGTGACTTAACGCAAATAGACCTGCCCAGCGGAACTCAAAGCGGATTAAAACACGCAATAAGTATTCTTCAGGGGATAGACAAGCTATCAATCGTAATGTTGACGGCAAAAGACGTTGTTCGCCACGAAATTGTAATGAACATTATCAAAGCCTACGATAAGGCAGAAAAGGGTAAATGATGCAAAAGGATAATAAACAGCTTGGAAAACAAGCAAACAAACAGTATTATTCAAGGATAAAAAGAATTATACTTTCTTCGATTATAGCGGTGATTGCTTATGCCTTTGTGCTTATAATGGTGCTTACGGAGATAATGCCTCCAACGTATGATATAAAGGTTGATAAAGAGGCGGAAGAAACCATTTACGCCATTGCTGAGGTTGTTGACGACGATGCTACAAACCGCGCGCGCGAAAGGGCGGCAAACTCGGTTGCAAACGTTTATAAGCGCGACGACAATCTTTCGGCTTCGCAGAGAGAGTATTTTGAAGAAGTAGTATTTTTAGGATTAAAAACCGTTTCTGCCTATGGTTATTCACTTAAATACCAATCAAGCGGCGATGCGCAGATAATTCCCTCTACCGAAACGGTTCAGGGGTATGCCGATAACGAACTTTCGTTTTTAAAAACAACGGCAAATACTGTTATCCGTGATAAAGTAATTTTAGTGTTAAGCTTTAATCCTACCGACGTTGCAAACCTTGAAGAATGGTTTATGCCGGTGCTTGAAACCGAATTTTTAGCAGGAATAAGCGACGTTAATTTAGACGAAGTTATTACGCGCCTTGAACTTAAAATTTCAGAAACCGAAGTTGTAAAGGACATTAATTTAAAGGGTTTATTTACAGAAATAATTCGTCAAAAGGTTAAGCCCAATTCGGTTGTTGATAAAGAAGCTACCGATGCGGCACGCGTTAAGGCTAGTGAAGCAGTAAAGCCCGTTACTAAAAAAATTGGCGACGAAATAGTAGTCAAAGGTCAGGTTGTAACGCAAAATCAGTTTGATATGCTTAAACAGCTTGGTATGCTTAAAGAGGGCGGAATTTTTTACCGACTGGCTCTTGGCTCGGCAGGACTTGTGCTCGTTATGTTTTTAATGGTAGCCCTGCTTATCCGTCAAAAAGAAAGTGAAGTTTTGCGCAAGTCTAAAAATCTGTTGCTTATGTGCCTGCTTGTTGCAATAAACATAGGTATATCGGTAATATTCAAGAGCGTTGGCTGGCCGATGATGATGAATACCACTATGTGCGCCATTTTGCTTGCAATGTTTTTTGGTGGCTCGGTTGCGTTTGTTGTAAATGCGGTGCTTTCGGTAATTATGGCGTTGCTTGTTTCTTCTGCAAGCGATTTGTTTGGTATTGATTCGATAGCAATACTTGTTTCTTCGTTTGTAGGCGGCGGTGTTGCGATATTCTATTGCCGAAAAGCTAACGTAAGCTCTTATGGGAAAATGCTCCTGCCTGGTATTTTTGCAGGTTTAGCATCAATGATTTCTATGTTCTTAGTACTTATTATTGCGGGTAAAAATATAGAAAATGCGGCAATAGCATCAATGTATTCGCTTGCAGGTGGTATTGTTGCGGCGCTTTTAAGCACGGGCTCGGTTTCTATTTGGGAAAACGTGTTTAAAATATTGACTCCTGCAAAATTGTTTGAACTCTCAAATGCCAGCCTTGTACGCCAGATAAGTACCGAAATTCCGGGAACTTATCAACATTCGCTTATAGTTTCTGAAATGGCAGAGGCTGCGGCGGCACAGATAGGCGCAAATGCGGCACTTGCGCGTACGGCATCGCTCTATCACGATATAGGAAAGCTTCGCACGCCCGAGTGCTTTACCGAAAATCAAACGGAAGAGTCAAAGAATTTCCATAATACGATAACGCCTTTTGAAAGCGCGCAGATGATTTTTTCTCATCTTTCCGATGGCGTTCAAATTGCAAAAGCAAACAAGCTTCCTAAAGAAATTATCGACATTATTATTCAACATCACGGAACAAGTCTTGTTTCGTATTTCTACAACAAAGCGAGAGAGGCAGATGCTACGGTTGATAGCGAACGCTTCCGTTATCCCGGACCTAAGCCGCAGACTAAAGAGGCAGGAATTATTCTCTTAGCTGACTGTATTGAGGCTTCGGTTCGTTCACTTGATAATAAAGAACCGGATGCAATACGCGCACAGATAGAAAAAATGGTTTCGGCACGACTTGCTGATGGAGAGCTTGACGAATGCGATCTTTCAATGAAAGATATAAAGAAGATAAAGGAATCTTTCTTATTTACACTTTCGGCAACGCATCACGAAAGAATTAAATATCAGGGACAGGAAAAAGATGAACATAGAAATTCAAGACGAAATCAAAAGCACGCAAAGTGAAGAAATAATTAAAACGCTTATTTCGGTAAGCGAATATGCCGCGTTTGACGAGCTTAAGCACAATGATTTTGAGTTTGCCATAACTATTACCGATAACGAGCAAATTCATCAGCTTAACAAGGAATACCGCGGTGTTGATTCGGCAACGGACGTGCTTTCGTTCCCGCTTTGGAATCGCGAAGAAGATCCGTTTATAAACCCCGAAAATAATTGCATTATGCTTGGGGATATAATAATTTCGCTTGAGCGTGCCGCTGAACAGGCAAACGAATACGGTCATAGCTTAAAGCGAGAGTGTGCCTACCTTTGCGTTCATGCGGTTATGCACCTGCTTGGATATGACCACATAGAAGAAGACGATAAAAAGGTAATGCGTGCGCGCGAAGAAGAAATATTAACTAAATTAAAGCTTACGAGAGAGGATTAAACTATGCTGATGACGGATGAACTTTTAAAGGAATATACCGAGTTTACTAAAAATCACGAGCGTAGCCATATTTTGCAGTCGGCACAGTGGGGTAAGGTAAAATCGGCATGGATAAACGAATTTGTTATCGTGCGTGACAAGGACGGAAAAATTGAGGGAACGATGAGTATTTTAATCAGAAAAATACCGATGTTTCCTTGCACGTTTATGTACGCACCCCGCGGTCCGATTTGTGATTTACATAATAAAGACGTGCTTGAAAGATTAACTAAGGGCGCAAAGGAAATAGCAAAAAAGTATAACGCTATGACCTTAAAAATCGATACGGATACTTTGGCAAGCGATACTGAGTATGCTGATATTATGAAGCAACTTGGCTACAAACTTAAAAACAACTATTATAATCTTGAAGGCGTTCAGGCACGTTTTTTAATGCGCGTTGATCTTAAAAATAAAACGGAAGAAGAGCTTTTGCAAGGTTTTCATCATAAAACCCGCTATAATATAAGGGTAGCTATTAAAAAAGGCGTAAAAGTAAAGGTTGGAACGCGCGAGGATATTCCAAAATTCTTTGAGCTTATGCAAACGACAGGTGAGCGCGACGGCTTTGTTATACGCGATATAAATTATTTTTACCGTATGTACGATTGTCTTGGCGAGCATTGCAGACTGTTTTTAGCCTATGCGGGCGAGGATGAGCAAAATATGGAATGTGTTTCGGGTACGCTTGCAGGTCTTTACGGTAATAAGTGTCTTTATCTATATGGCGCTTCGGGAAATAAGTACCGCAATTATATGCCCAATTATCTTATTCAGTGGGAAATGATACGATGGAGCCTTGCAAGCGGATGCACGGTTTACGATTTGCGAGGAGTTCCGGGAATAATTGAGGATGAAAACAACCCCATTTACGGCTTGTATAAGTTTAAAAAGGGCTTTGCAGGCGAAGCAACAGAGATGATAGGTGAGTTTGATCTTGCGATAAAACCCATGTGGCAAAAGCTTTTTGCACTTGCGGAAAGCATACTTAAAAAGACCAGAAAGACAATTTCGCGTCTTAAAAAGAAAAAATAAGAAAAATAAGCAAAAAATAGCAAATTGTATTTGACAGACTTGAAAAAATGTGGTAAGTTATTATGGCTTAACATTGGAGTAGTTTGTTTTATTTTGGGAGGTGCCTAAGATGGCAGTAGGACAGAGAGCAAAAATAACTCTTGCATGCACAGAATGCAAAAACAGAAATTATGATACAATGAAGAACAAAAAAAATAATGCAGAACGCATTGAACTTCAGAAGTATTGCAGATTCTGCAAAAAGCATACACTGCATAAAGAGACTAAATAATTCCTTATATTATTAAAGGTGTGATTACAATGTCGGAAAATATTGAAAAGGTTGAACAGGTAGAAGAGGTTAAGGCAGAGGTTAAATCGGCTAAAACCGCTAAGACTGCTAAAAAAACCAACAAAAAGGCAAAAAAGGATAAGAAAAATCCTTTTGCAGAAATGATATCAGAACTTAAAAAAGTAACTTGGCCCAGCAAGGAAGAATTGCGCACGTATACCGTTTGCGTTCTTGTTTTTGTGCTTGTAAGTGCTATTTTACTTTTTGTTATGGAATTTGCGGTTACTAAGTTTATTGACTTCATTAGTAACACAGACAAGCTTCCCGCATATATAATCGATTGGTTTAATATTGGAGGCTGATTATGAGCAATATTCCCGAAAACGAAGGAAAATGGTATGTTTTACATACCTATTCGGGTTACGAAAATAAGGTTCTTGACAGCATAACCAAAATGGTTGCAAATATGGGGCTTCAGGATAAGATCTTTGAGGTTAAAATTCCAATCGAAGAGGTTATGGAAGTTAAAAACGAAAAGAGAAAGGTCGTTCAGCGCAAGCTTTTTCCTGGCTATGTAATGATCAAGATGATCCTTACTAAGCAAACGATGTATCTCGTTCGTAACACACGCGGTGTAACTGGTTTTGTAGGTTCGGGCAATCCCGTTCCGCTTTCAAACGAAGAGGTTCGCCGTATGGGTATCGAGAACGTTAGAATCAACGTTGATATTACCGCAGGTGATTTTGTTGATATTATTGCGGGCGCACTTTCAGGCTTTCAGGGCTTGGTGCAGGACGTTGATACTACTCATCAGAAGGTTCGCGTTTTAGTTACCATATTTAACCGTGAAACAACGGTTGAACTTGATTTTACTCAAGTAAAAAAAGTATAATCCACGTTAGTTCGTGAGTTATAATATACTGCCCGTTAGGCTAGACGGGTGGGGTGGGAGGATGTAAAATTTTTAATGCATCCGTATAACCACATGCACTTTTATAGGAGGTGTAATTATGGCTAAAAAAATTACAGGTATCGTTAAGCTGCAGATCGCAGCGGGCAAAGCCACTCCGGCTCCTCCGGTAGGTTCGGTACTCGGCCCTCACGGTATCAACATCGCAGGTTTCTGCAAAGAATTCAACGAACGTACGGCTAAGGACGCAGGTCTTATTATTCCTTGCGTTATCACTGTTTATCAGGACAGATCGTATTCGTTCATCACCAAGACTCCGCCGGCTGCAGTTTTAATTAAAAAGGCTTGCAAGATTGAAAGCGGTTCAGGTGCTCCTAACAAAACAAAGGTTGCTCAGATCACTAAAGCTCAGGTTAAAGAAATTGCCGAGCTTAAGATGCCCGACCTTAACGCAGCAAGCGTTGAGGCAGCTATGGCTATGGTAGCAGGTACTGCTCGCAGCATGGGCGTAACCGTTGTGGACTAATAGGGAGGTATTGTAATGAAAAGAGGAAAAAAATATCAAGACAGCGTAAAGCTTTTTGATTCGCAGAAATTATATGATCCCGAAGAGGCTATTTCGGTTTGCCTTCAAACTGCAAAGGCAAAGTTTGACGAGACTGTTGAACTTTCAATTCGTTTAGGCGTTGACTCGCGTCAGGCTGACCAGCAGGTTCGTGGCGTTGTTGTTCTTCCTAACGGAACAGGTAAGACCAGCCGAGTTTTAGTTATTGCTAAGGGTGATAAGGCTGATGCTGCACAGGCAGCGGGTGCTGACTTTGTTGGCGCAGAAGAAATGATTCAAAAAATTCAGACAGAAAACTGGTTTGATTATGACGTTATCGTAGCAACCCCCGATATGATGGGCCTTTTAGGCCGTTTAGGTAAGGTGCTTGGTCCTAAGGGACTTATGCCCAACCCCAAGAGTGGTACCGTTACAATGGACGTTGCTAAGGCTGTTGCCGACATTAAAGCAGGTAAGGTTGAATATCGTGTTGACAAGACCAACATTATTCACGTACCCGTTGGTAAGGCAAGCTTTGGTGCAGAAAAACTTGCAGAAAACATTTCAACCTTAATGGAAGCAGTTGTTAAGGCAAAGCCCGCAGCTGCAAAGGGAACCTATCTTAAGTCGGTTGTTATGTCAACCACAATGGGCCCCGGTATCAAGGTTAACGCTGCAAAATTTAATGCTTGACAGATTTTTAGTTAAGTAATATAATCTTATTACAATTAAATAATCTCTGTATGCCGAAGACAGCAGGTGCCTTAAAAGGCTTAATTTCCTGCCGAGGATATGAAAATAATATTTTCTGCCCCCGTAATGTCGTACGGGGGTTGTTTTTTTGAATAACTACGGAGGTGAAATAATGGCAATCGATAAGAATACTAAATTAGCTACTTATGCCGAGATTAAAGAAAAGTTAACAAACGCAAAAGCATTTGTTGTTGTTGACTATACCGGTATTACAGTAGAAGAGGTAACTGCACTTCGTGCAAGCTGCCGCGAAGCAGGTGTTGAGTACAAGGTGTACAAAAACACTCTCGTTGCACGTGCTTGTAAAGAGCTTAATATCGAAGGCTTTGACGCTTTCTTAGAAGGTACAAATGCTTTCGCATTCAGCAATGACGACGTTGTAGCACCCGCAAAAATTCTTTACGAGTTCGGCAAAAAAGCCGAAAAATGCCCCATCAAGTGTGGCTACATGGAC
This sequence comes from Clostridia bacterium, assembly GCA_045536015.1. Lineage (GTDB taxonomy): Bacteria > Bacillota > Clostridia > Christensenellales > QALW01 > JAZSMS01. The sequence goes on along the minus strand of JAZSMS010000094.1, from coordinate 9,187 downwards.
GGCAAGTTCATGTCTGCTCAGGAGGAAGAAGCTCTTGCAAAGCTTCCCGGAAAAGATGCACTTATCGTTCAGCTTATCTGGACTCTTCAGGGCAATGTGCGTAATCTTGCTTATGCACTTAATGCAATCAAAGAAAAAATGGAAGCCTAATTATTAAAAATTTTGGAGGAATAAAAAAATGACAAATGCAGAAATCGTAGCAGCAATCAAGGAAAAAACTATTCTTGAGATCGCTGAATTAGTAACAATGCTTGAAGAGGAGTTCGGTGTTTCGGCAGCAGCTCCCGTAATGGTAGCAGGCGGCGCAGCAGCAGGCGCAGCAGCTGAAGAAAAGACCGAGTTCGACGTAGTTCTTGAGTCCTTCGGTGAGAAGAAGCTTGACGTTATCAAGGCTGTTAAGGAAGCTCTTGGTCTTGGTCTTAAGGACGCTAAGGACCTTGTTGAATCAGCTCCCAAGGCTATTAAGGAAGGCGCAGCTAAGGACGAGGCTGAAGCTCTTAAGGCTAAGCTTGAAGAAGCAGGCGCAACCGTTACTTTAAAGTAATTTAAACTGCAAAAAAGCGATGACCACCCAACAGGGTGGTCATTATTTTTTATGTGCTCTGCCATAAACGTAAACAATTGTAAAACTACTAACTATAACAGTAAAGAGTGTACAAAATGGATATTCTTTATTGTTGATTTTTTACTTTAAGTGTATTATAATATTCTAAAGTGAAATTTGGAGGAAATTAAAATGATTTTAGTTACAGGTGGAATAGGCTTTATCGGTTCACATACGTGCGTAGAGCTTATTGAAGCAGGTAAAGAAATAGTAATAATTGATAATTTGAGCAATTCTAAAATTGAAGTACTTGATTCTATCAAAAAAATAACGGGCAAAAGACCGCTTTTTTATCAGGTTGATATTCAGGATGAAAAAGGCTTAACGGAGGTTTTTACAAAGCATAAAATTGATGCCGTTATTCATTTTGCAGGGCTTAAAGCGGTAGGCGAATCAAATGAAATTCCGCTTAAATATTATACAAATAATATCAGCGGAACGCTTACGCTTCTTGGAGTTATGAAAAACTTTAACTGCAAAAAGATAGTTTTTTCGTCTTCGGCAACTGTGTACGGCGAAAACAATATTCCTCCGCTTACAGAGGATATGCCAACCTCGGCAACTAATCCTTACGGCTGGACAAAGCAAATGCAGGAGCAAATTTTCAATGATATTGCTAAAGCAGATAAGGATATGAGCATTGCGCTTTTGAGATATTTTAATCCTATCGGCGCGCATCAAAGTGGCGAGATTGGCGAAAATCCCAACGGAATTCCCAACAATCTTGTGCCGTATATTTGTCGCGTAGCAGTCGGTCACCTTCCATACTTAAATGTATTTGGTGACGATTATCAAACAGTTGATGGAACGGGCGTGCGCGACTATATTCACGTTGTTGACCTTGCAAAAGGTCACGTTGCTGCACTTAATTATCTTGATAAAAATACGGGTGTTATTACTGTTAACTTGGGCACAGGAAACGGTTATAGCGTGCTTCAGGTAGTAGAGGCTTATTCTAAAGCAAGCGGACGAGAAATTCCCGTTAAAATTTGTCCGCGTCGCCCTGGTGATGTTGCAGAAAACTATGCAGATGCGTCTAAAGCATTAAAACTTCTTGGCTGGAAGGCAACCTTAAATATTGATGATATGTGTCGCGATGCGTGGAATTTTGCAAGTAAAAAAATGTAAAGAAGGTTTTTAGCGATGAAGAAAGTAATTGTAGTTTTAATTGTTGTTGCTTGTATGCTTCTGCCGCTGACGGTACTTTCGATAAACACAGATATTTCGGCGTATGAGTATTATAAGCAACAGCTTAACAGCGACGAAAAGATAATTTATCAGGTTATACACAATGCACTTAAACAGGATAATTTTAACGAAATCGCCGTAACAGGTATTTCGCTTTCAACAAAAAGGGAAGATCTTACTTCGCAGTTTTTTGCGTTAAACGGTGACTATGGCAGTAATAGCGAAAAGATTTACGACCTTTTTGATGAAGATGATAAATACGCCAAATACGTTCAGAATGCGCTTGATGCGTTTGTACTTGATCATACCGAATATTATTGGTTTAACGTTGAGGGCACAACTCACGGCGTAGGTGTAAAGATAAACGGAAATTCTCAAAAGGTTACGTTTACGTTAAGTTATACGATTCAAGTCGGAAAAGAGAATTATAATTACCAAAGCGATTATCCTTTAATTATGCAAAAAATTGCTTCAATAACAAGCAAAAGTGCTTCACGATTTGATCAGGTAAAGGCAATACACGATTATATCTGTCAAAATACCACTTATTTAGAAACTACTGCCGCGCACGATGCTTCGGGAGTGTTTATTGGCGGTAAGGCAGTTTGCCAAGGCTATGCTACGGCATTTAAAATGGCGTGTGATTATTATTCGATCCCATGTGTATGCGTTTCGGGCGTAGGTAACGGTACAGGCGGTTACGAAGACCATATGTGGAACTACGTTCAGATGGAAAACGGAGTTTGGTATGCCGTTGACGCAACGTGGGACGATCAAAATAAAGCGGTTTATAATTATTTTCTCTCCGGCTCTGAAAATGCAGGTACAAACGGACAAAAAGCGTTTTTTGCAGATCATAAGGAAGAAAATTTGCTCACACAGGTTTCTACAAACAAATTAGTTTATCCGCAAATTTCTAAAAACGCCTATTTTATCGGTAGCAGCGAAACACCTGTGCCTACAAAAGCACCCGTTGCAACCCCTATAGTTACGCCTGAACCAACGCCAACAACGATTATTACTCCAAATAATGGTGATAGCGAGCAAAACGATAGCCAAGGCGGTCAGGAATTACCCGATATTTCGATAAACGCAAATAATAATCAAAACGTCGGCGGTCAAGATAAGCCGCAAAAGACAAACGAACTAACAAATGGTGAAAACAATCCGACAACAAGCGAAGTTGGTGGCACCGATAAAACCGAAAAAATAGAAGAAAAGATAAATCTTACTCCTGTTTTTATCGGAGTAGGCGCGGCAGTTCTAATAGCGGTTGTTGTTATTGTTATTACTTTTAGAAGCAAAAACAAACAATAAAAAAGAGCAGATTTCTGCTCTTTTTTTGTATATTTTATAAAATAAAGCACAAAATTAAAATGAGGTGAAGATTTGTGTTTTATTTATTGCTTTTTGTTGCCGTACTGTTTATACCTGTTAAGTTTAGGATATACGCGTACACGGGAAAGGACAATTTGAGCGTACAGACGGAAGTTGTTTTGTTTAAAGGGGCAAGTATAATTATAAGCAAAAGCAAGGTAACCGTAAAAAAAGTTCTATCGTCATTGTTCTCAGGCAAAAAAGGCAAGTTTACCAAAACACAAATCTTCAGATATTTGTTAAAAAAGGCAAAAATAAAAAGGCTTAACGTTTTTGCAAGCATAGGCGGCGATAATGCCGCGCAAACGGCGATAGCGTCAGGTCAGATATTTGGCATTTTGGCACCAATAGCCGCAAATTTGGCAAAAAAAGGTGACTATAACGTTGATATAAAGCCTAATTTTGAAGAAAAATGCTTTAATTTTTCGGGCGAATGTATATTTAAAATGAATGTGGTACATACTTTAATTACCATATTTAAAATAGTTCGGGGGAAATAAAAATGGAAAAGCATCCGATAGAAAACATAATGACTGCAACTATGGAAAATCTTAACAAAATGATTGAAGTTGACAAGGTTATAGGCAATCCTGTAATATCGCCCGGTGGTGAAACGATAATTCCCGTTTCACAACTTAGCTTTGGCTTTGCTTGCGGTGGAGGAGAATACGAATTTTCGCAAACAAAAAAAGAAGCCTTTCCCTTTGCGGGTGGCTCGGGCGCCGGTATTTCGGTTAAACCAAGCGGCTTTTTGGTAATTATGAAAAACGGCATTAAGTTTTTGCCTATCCAAAAAAATTCCGCTTGCGATAAGCTTATTGAATTTATGCCTTCACTCGTTGAGCAGATTAAGGGTTGCGACAAAAAGGAAGAATTTGATATAGAATAAAAATGTGTTTGTGCAAATAATAAAAGCAGAGTAATTTTACTCTGTTTTTATTGTTTTAAGGAGAATTTTTTATGAAAAAGTTTTTTGCCACGCTTATTATAATTTGCGCGGTGTTTAATATTCAAACCGTAAACGCCTTTTCGGCTAAAAGCTACGTCGTCATTGAGCAGACAAGCGGACGTATTTTGTATAAACAAAATTGTGAACAAAAACTTACGATGGCAAGCACTACAAAGGTGATGACGGCACTTATTGCACTTGAGAAAATGGACTTGGAAAAGGTCTACGATATTCCCGATTGTGCAATAGGAATAGAGGGGTCTTCTATATATCTAAAAAAGGGCGAAAAATTAAGCGGAAAAGATTTGGTTTACGGGCTTATGATAGCGTCGGGTAACGATGCGGCATATGCTATTGCTAATATTGTTTGTTCTTCAACAGAAGAATTTGTTGCGCTTATGAACGAAAAAGCAAAAGATTTAGGGCTTAAAAACACACATTTTGCCGATCCTTGCGGGCTTGCAAGTAAAAATCATTATACGACGGCAATTGACCTTGCTAATTTGTGTGCAATAGCAATGAAAAATCAACAGTTTGAAGAAATTGTTTCTACCCAAAATTATAAAATTGCGGGCCAAGACGGTCAGGTCAGATATCTTCATAATAAAAACAGAGTTTTAGGAGAATTGCAAGGCGGAAACGGTATTAAAACGGGCTACACTATGGCGGCGGGGCGTTGTCTTTGTTCTTCGGCAAAAAGGGGAGATATGCAATTAATATGCGTGGTCCTTAACGATTACGATTGGTTTAATGATTCTAAAGCGCTTTTGGAAAAGGGGTTTGAAGAATTTGAACTTGTAAAGCTTTGCGAAAAAAATAATTTTGCGTCAAATTGCAATATTTATGGCGGAAAAGAGAAAAAGTGTGATATAATATACAACGAAAACTTTTTTTATCCTATAAAAAAGACAGAAAAGTTAACGGTTAACGTAAATTCGCCTGCGCTTATAAATGCGCCGATACAAAAAGGGCAATCGGCAGGAAGTGCCGACATATTTTTGGACGGAAGGCTTATTTATACTGTTCAGTGCGTTTTTGAAAAGGATATAGAAAAGAAATTTTCTTTGTTTGGAAGGTAAAAGATGAGATTGCAAAAGTTTATGGCAGACTGCGGTGTTGCTTCAAGACGCAAATGCGAAGAGCTTATTTTAGAAGGCAGAGTAAGCGTAAACGGCAAAACCGTTTGCGAGCTTGGCACAAAGGTAGAAGATAGTGACACCGTTTTGTTTGACGGCAAAAAATTAAAACTGCAAAATAAAAAGGTTTATATTATGCTTTATAAGCCTGACAAGGTAGTTAGCACCGCAAGCGACCCCGAGGGAAGAAAAACGGTGCTTGACCTTGTGAATGTTCCGTTTAGACTTTATCCCGTAGGCAGACTTGACTACCACACAGAGGGCCTTATTTTGCTTGTAAACGACGGTGATGCCGCATATCGCCTTACACATCCCAAATTTGAGATAGAAAAAGAATATCTTTGTGTAATTTCGGGCGAAATTAAAAGGGAAGAAGTACTTGCTCTTTGCGCAGGTGTTATTCTTGACGGCGAAAAAACTGCGCCGGCAAAGGTAAAGGTTATTGAACAGACTGACCACACAACCTCGCTTTCGGTGATTATTCATGAGGGTAAAAACAGACAGGTGCGCAGAATGTTTGAAGCAATAGGAAAAAAGGTTATTCATTTAACAAGAATGCGCCACGGCGAAATAGTTTTATCAGGAATTAAAAAAGGCCAGTGGCGTTATTTAAGCTCGCAAGAGATCGAGTACATAGAAAACCTGAAATAAATATGGCTTTTATGGAAAAATACCCCCAAAAAGCATTTGCCTACTTGGCAGAAATGTGGTATTATTATATTGCAGAGATTTTTTGATTAAGGAGTCTGCAATGACTGCTCAAGTGGCGCTCGGCGCAAAATTTAACGAAAAATCTAATAATTTTTAAACGCGGCAAGCTGTAAGTAATTACGGTCTGTTGCGTTTTCTTTTTTTAGGAGGAAAGTATGGAAATAACAGTAATGGATGGGCTTTTAATTACGCTTATCGGTTTAGTTGTTGTTTTTGCAGTGCTTTTTATCCTTGTTATGATGATAGAGCTTTTGCATCTCATCTTAAAGGACAAAAAGAATGTAGAAAAGCAAGAACCCGTAAAGCAAGAGCCTAAAAAAGCAAGAGTTTTGCATCCGGTAGCAGTGCCTTCGGGCGGAGCAATCGAAGCAGACGGCGAATTTATTGCCGCAGTTTCTTTAGCAATAGCAACGTATATAAACAAACCTAACGGTTCGTTTGAAATTAAATCAATAAAGGAAAAATAGGAGAAAATATCATGCGTAAATTTAATGTTAATGTAAACGGAAAAGATTATATTGTAGAAATTGAAGAGGCTGGTGCAAACGACGTAGTTGTTCAGGCACCTGCCCAGACAGCACCTGCAGCACCTGCAGCACCTGCTCCCGCACAGGAAGCTCCTGTAGCAGCACCCGCAGGCGCTTGTAAGATTGAATCGCCCATGCCCGGAACTATTTTAGACGTTAAGGTTTCGGTAGGACAGACAGTTAAAGCAGGTGATATCATCTGTATTTTAGAAGCTATGAAGATGGAAAACGAAATAGTTGCACCTCAAGATGGCAAGATTGCAAGCGTTATTGCTCAAGGCGCACAGGTTAACACCGGTGACACGCTTGCTTCGATGGAATAATTGGAGGCGCAATTATGAATTTAGCACTTTCGGCAGATATAGCAGATATAAACTTTGCCGACACAATTAAAACGCTTTGGGAAGAAAGCGGAATTTACGACATAATCTTTGGGTTTATCTCAAACAATGGTTGGCAAACCCTTATAATGATTATAATTGCTTGTGTTTTGTTATACCTTGGTATCGGCAAAAAATACGAGCCTCTTTTAATGGTACCTATTGCCGCAGGTATGCTTATAGCAAACATTGGCGGCGGACAGATTTTTAACTCGCTTTGCTTTGCAGGCGGTCACGTTGATTGGTCATTCTTTAATGGAAACGGTTCATACGTTATGAACTTGGCAGAATTGCCTGAGGCAGTGCAGTCAATGATAAACGTTACGCAGACCGGTGAAGTTGTTTATGGCGGAATGTATTTGCTTGGTCACGTTGACGGTACTACACTTTCGGCACTTTCAGAGTTAGCGCCCGACCTTTACGGAAGCATTGCAAACGGTCAGCTCTTATTTGACGGAACAATTTTTGAAGACGTTAACGTTATAGTTGGCAGCGGTGATATTGCAACCGTAAACTATCTTACAGAAAATGCTTTTGCTTCGGCATCGCTTGTTAAAGCAGGCTTATTTGACTATTTATACTTAGGCGTTAAGCTTGGTATCTATCCTTGCCTTATATTTATGGGCGTTGGCGCTATGACCGACTTTAAGCCCTTAATTGCAAACCCCAAGAGCCTTTTATTAGGTGCTGCGGCACAGTTTGGCATCTTTGTTGCGCTTTTACTTGCTGTTGTTCTTGGCTTTACCGGTCCTCAGGCAGGCTCTATCGGTATTATCGGTGGTGCTGACGGTCCTACTGCAATTTTGGTTACAAGCAAGCTTTCGCCCGAATTACTTGCACCTATCGCAGTTGCGGCATATTCGTATATGGCGCTTGTTCCCGTTATTCAACCCCCGATTATGCGTGCTCTTACTACAAAGAAAGAACGCGAAATCGTTATGGGTCAATTAAGACCTGTTTCAAAGCGCGAGGAAATAGTTTTCCCCATAGCAGTTGCTATTGTTGTAATTTTAATACTTCCCGACACAGCACCACTTATCGGAAGCTTAATGTTTGGTAACCTTCTTCGCGTTTGCGGTGTAACCGAACGCTTAAGCAAAACCGTTCAGAACGAGCTTTGCAACATCGTTACCATTTTCCTTGGTATTACCGTTGGTGCAACGGCAGTTGGCTCTACTTTCCTTCAGCTTCAAACGCTTTATATCATTGCACTTGGTCTTTTGGCATTCTCGTTTGGTACTGCAGGTGGTGTGCTTTTAGGCAAGCTTATGTGCGTGCTTACAAAGGGAAAAATCAATCCTTTAATTGGTGCGGCAGGTGTTTCGGCAGTTCCTATGGCGGCACGTGTTGCTCAAAAAGAAGGTCAGAGGGCAAACCCCAAGAATTTCCTTTTAATGCATGCAATGGGTCCCAATGTTGCCGGTGTTATCGGTTCGGCAGTTGCGGCAGGCGTGTTGCTTTCAATATTTGGTTAATTTGGAGAAATAAATTATGTCAAAGCTTTTAATTACAGATACAATTTTGCGCGATGCACATCAAAGTCAGGCAGCTACCCGTATGCGCCTTGAAGAAATGCTTCCCGCTTGCGAAATATTAGATTCTATTGGATATTATTCGCTTGAAGCATGGGGCGGTGCTACGTTTGACTCGTGCCTTCGCTTTTTAAACGAAGATCCCTGGGAGCGCCTCAGAGCACTAAAAAAGGCGCTTCCCAACACAAAATTACAGATGCTTCTTCGTGGCCAAAACCTTTTAGGTTACCGCCATTATGCCGACGACGTTGTTGATAAGTTTATTCAAAAGAGCGTTGAAAACGGTATAGAGGTTGTAAGAATTTTTGATGCTCTTAACGACCTTCGCAACATGGAGCAGGCGGCTAAAAGCGTTAAAAAGTACGGCGGTATTGCCGAGCTTGCTATGAGCTATACCGTAAGCCCCGTGCATACGCTTGATTACTTTGTTGACCTTGCAAAGCAGATGGAACAGCTTGGTGCTGACACCATTTGTATTAAGGATATGGCAAACCTTTTGCTTCCTTATGATGCATACGAGCTTATTTCGCGCATCAAAAAAGAGGTTAAGCTTCCCGTTCATTTCCATACCCACAACACAAGCGGTACGGGTGGTATGACCATATTAAAGGCGGTTGAAGCAGGTGTTGATATCGTTGATACGGCGCTTTCACCTTTGGCAGAGGGTACAAGCCAGCCCGCAACAGAATCACTTGTTGCAACGCTTCAGGGTACTGCTCGCGATACAGGCATTGACCTTAAAAAACTTGTTGAGGCAAGCGAGCCCTTTAAAAAGGCAGCTAA
>JAZSMS010000130.1:0-8704 GCA_045536015.1 Clostridia bacterium | reverse complement strand
TGCCAATATTTTGCCGTATGGAAATGTCCAAGCGGATATTTGTAATTGTGCGCCGCAATCTTGGGATAACCGGACGTTCCTGATGTAAAGTACATAAGCATCTGGTCATCGCCGCCGGGAGCATCTTCTGTGCGCGAAAAGCGCGTACTAAAGAGGGTATACTCTTCATCAAAGGTCTTCCAGCCATCGCGCGTGCCATTAACTATAAGCTTGTGCTTAAGCTCGGGACAATTTTGTGTGGCAATATCAACCTGCTGGGCAGTATCGCCGTCAGCAGTACAAACTATTGCGTTAACACCTGCTGATTTAAAGCGGTACTCAAAATCGTGAACAAGCAACTGATTAGTTGCAGGGATAACTATTGCACCAAGCTTGTTGAGTGCTAAAATGCAGAACCAGAACTGATAGTGGCGCTTGAGTACAAGCATAACCTTATCGCCCTTTTTAATTCCAAGCGATTTAAAGTAGTTTGCAACCTGATTAGAAGCGCGTGACATATCCTTAAAGGTAAAGCGGCGCTCTTCTTTATCGCGCGAGATGTGAAGCATTGCAAGCTTATCAGGCTCACGCTGGGCAAGAGCATCAACCAAGTCAAATGCAAAGTTGAAATTTTCGATGTTTTTAAACTTAATCGAGGTAGGCGTGCCGTTAGCATCTTCTTCGGTTGTAATATATTGCTTGTAAATACGCTCTTTAACGTCACGCTGAGAAACACGGTTATCCGCAACGGGCTTTGTTTCGGTAAGCTCGGGGATGGGCTCGCCCGTGGGGTTTAAAACTATTGCGTAAAATTTACAGTCTTTTCCGTTAACGGCTTTCATTCCGTGAGGAGTATCACTGTCAAAGTAAATACTGTCGCCGGGGCCTAAAACTTCGCTATGATTGCCAACCTTAACCAAAAGGTTACCCTCAATAACGATGTCACACTCTTGACCTGCGTGAGTAGTAACCTCAAGCTCTTTATCTTCTGAAGAAGCATCGTAGGCACAGTTAACAAACAAAGGCTCGGCAATACGGTCACGGAAAGCATAGGCAAGGTTATAGTAAACCATACCGTGTGCCTGCGAAATTTGCTGACCGGCTCCTGCACGCGTAACGGTATACGATTTTAATTTAGGGCTATAACCCTCGATAATATCGGTAACGTTAACGTTAAGAGCAAGTGCGCAACGGTAAATAAAGGCGAAGTTTAAGTCGCTGTTACCTTTTTCGCAAAGAAGATATTCTTCTTTAGAAACGGCAGTTTTTTCTGCCATTTCATCGATAGAAAGACCTTCAAGCTCGCGAAGCTCTTTAATACGAGCTGCCATTTCTTTAATTTTGTAGTCAAGGGCGGTTGTTTGCTCCATAATACACTCTCTTTCCAAATACTTAAAAAGCACTCTGTCCCAAAGATATTTCACTTTGAGACGAGTGCCGAAAAAACGATTCACCCGCGGTACCACTCAAATTGCAACCGGTTGGTTACCACTTTAGGATCTATCAATCCCTAAAACGTTTACGCAGTTATCACGGAAAGGTTCTACTAACCAAAAGGCGTTCTTCCTTTCAGCTCGGAAGCTACAGAAATATTTTTATCCCGACAGTTTTCACCAACCACTGCCTCTCTGAAAGGGATAGTTAAAATAAGTCCTTCTTCGTCAATGCATTTACTATTAGGTGTATATTACCACAAACCTTATATTCTGTCAACTTTTTTGTCGCATTTTTACAACAAAAATACTATTAAAGCTTGTTACGTTGAATCTTACCGCTTATGGTCTTGGGAAGCTCATTGCGGAATACGATGATACGTGGATATTTATAAGGTGCAGTATGCGTTTTAACGTATTGCTGAATTTCCTTCTTTAATTCTTCTGATGGTTCGGTGCCCTTTGTCAGAACAATGCTAGCCTTAACAACCTGACCGCGAACCTCGTCAGGTGCGGCAGAAACACCACACTCTAAAACATAGGGGAGCTCCATTATAACGCTTTCAATTTCAAAAGGACCTATGCGGTAGCCCGAAGACTTGATGACGTCGTCAATACGGCTAACATACCAAAAATATCCGTCCTCGTCGCGCCAGGCAGTATCTCCTGTGTGGTACATACCGTCGTGCCACGCGTCAACTGTCTTTTCGCCATCAAGATAATATTCTTTAAACAATCCGCAAGGAGTTTCCTTATCTGTGCGAACAACTATTTCGCCAACCTCACCGTCGGGAACGGAGTTTCCATCGGGGTCAACAATATCAATATCATATTGTGGCGAAGCCTTGCCCATAGCACCGATTTTTGGCGTTGTACCGCGAAGGTTTGCGATAGTAAGCGTAGTTTCGGTCTGACCAAAGCCCTCCATTATCTTTAAGCCCGTTGCCTTTTCAAACTGCTTGAACACCTCGGGGTTAAGTGCCTCGCCTGCGGTGGTCATATGATGTATCGAGGATAAGTCATAATTGGATAAGTCACATTTAACAAGCATTCTAAGCATCGTAGGAGGTGCACAGAAGGTCGTTATGCGATACTTTGCAAACATAGGCAGAATGTCTGCGGCATCAAAGCGGTCAAAATCATATACAAAAACTGCGCCCTCGCAAAGCCACTGACCGTATAATTTACCCCAGAGTGATTTACCCCAGCCGGTATCCGAAATTGTTAAGTGAAGCCCGTCACGCTCACAGCAGTGCCAGTATTTAGCCGTTACAAAGTGACCAAGTGCATATGTGTGCGCATGTGCAGCCATCTTGGGATTACCGGTAGTTCCCGAGGTAAAGAACATAAGTGCAAGGTCTTCTCCTGCCGATGCATCCTCTGTGCGCTCAAACTTACTTGAGAATAATTTGTACTCATTGTCAAAATCGTGCCAGCCCTCGCTTTTGCCGCCAACCATAATAAGCTGCTTTACGCAGTCACAGTTTTGTGCGGCACGCTGGGCAATTTGTGCAGTATCACCATCGGCAGTACAAACTAATGCCGAAACGCCCGCGGCGTTATAGCGATATTCAAAATCGTGCTCCTTAAGCTGATTTGTTGCGGGAATTGCAACTGCACCAAGCTTGTGAAGCGCAACCATACAAAACCAGAACTGATAATGGCGCTTAAGCACAAGCATAACCTTGTCACCTTTTTTGATACCAAGAGAGGTAAAGTAGTTTGCAACTTGATTAGAAGCGCGCGAAATATCCTTAAAGGTAAAGCGGCGTTCTTCTTTATTGCGTGAAACGTGAAGCATCGCAAGTTTATCGGGATATTTTGCGGCAATTCCGTCAACGATGTCAAATCCAAAGTTAAACGTATCGGTGTTTTTAAATTTGATATCCTTAAGAGAACCATTTTCGTCCTCAAAGGTCTCAACAAACTTTTCGCAAACAAGTGACTGCTCTACCTTTGTTGAAGCAATGCTCTGACGAACAACCTCTTCGCGTGTATCCTCACCAGGAAGAACAACTGCGCAGAAAACGCAGTCAGTTCCGTCAATTGCTATCATTCCGTGCGGGGTAGAACTATTATAGTAAATACTGTCGCCTTCGTGCAAAATTTCGGTATGCTCGCCGATCTGAACTTTAAGAGAGCCGCTTAAAACAAGGTCAAATTCCTGACCCGAATGTTTTGTTAAATGGATAGGCTTATTCTGTTGTGCGGCAGAATAGGTGTATCTAACGTAATAGGGCTCGGCAATTTTATCCTTAAATTTGGGTGCAAGGTTGGTTATGTCAATGCCGTCTTCCTTGGCGGTTTTTTGACCCTGACCCTTTCTTGTTACGGTGTAGCTTGAAAGCTTTGCCGAATGACCTGCCAAAAGCTGAGTAAGCTCAATATCAAAGGCGAGAGCACATTTGTGAATAAACGTAAAGGGAAAGTCAACTGCAGCATTTTCAAAATCAATATACTGCTGAGTAGAAACCTCCGTCTTTTCTGCCATTTCCTCAAATGACCAACCCATAATCTCACGCATTTCCCTAATTCGCGTAGCTATTTCCTTTAACTGTTGTTTTGCGTTGGTTGTTTGCATAATAATCTCTCCTTTTTATAAAAATAAAACACCCGTCTCAAAAACTTTGAGACGGGTGATAAATAACACTCGCGGTACCACTCAAATTGCAGAAAACTCTGCCACTTTAGGATCTAACAATCCCTATGCCTTTACGCAGCAATCACGGAAAGCGCCTACTAAGAAAAACCTTTCGGACTTTCGGCTCGGAAGTGATGGGCCACTAAAACGCAGTTGTTGATTTTCACCAAATATCAACTCTCTGAAAACTAACGATTTAAGCCGTCTTCGTCACAGCCTTTATTAATTTTTTTGTATTTTAACACGCTAAAAAAACTTTGTCAACTGTTTTTTTTAATTTAATCTTTTTTTATTTGTGCGTCAATTCCGGTAAAGATAAAGCCCGTAAAGCTCTCGGGTGACGAGGCAAAACTTACGCTTGCTATTTTTTTCTCGGGTGATGGGTTGTTCCAGATAAAGCCGTATATTGTAACGTCGTTACCCAAATTATCTTTATCCTTTATAACGGGGTCAGAATACCATGTGCCAACGTAGCCTTGATGGCGATGTACCTGACCGGCAAGCGGTTGACCGTAATAGCCTTTATAGCAAAGGATTTCAGAACCGTATCTGACGGGAATTTCTTCAATACTGCCGTCAGTGTACTTTACAAAATACGTTCCGACTAAAAAATATTCTTCCCAGGGAATACGCCTGTCGGCAAACTTGGTTGCATGTTTAAATCTAAGCGCGGTGCAGTATTCATCTATATTAACTTTTGCCGAGTCAACAATCTCGATTTTTTGCGGGTTTAATGAAAAGTCGAAGCCTGCATAGGTGTTTGTGCTGCGCATTTTATCGCGCATAATCGGCTGAATTTTATCGCTAAGTACGTTTGAGTATGCTGAAAGCAGATTGGAATCGTACTTATCTGCGCGCCAAAGCATTTGCGAAACGACCATTGCGTCCCAGAATTTTCCGTTGTCGGCAATACGGTCTTCTTTTGTTGTAACCCAAAGCGAAAACTGTCCGCCAACGATTCCCTTGCGCGAAGCGCGCGAAGAATAACGCGTAAAGTGTGAAGAATAAAGGTTACCTAAAACTACTGAATAGCCGTTTTCTAAAAGCTCTACCTCAATATCTTTATCGGGGTCAAAGTACCAGGTAAAATCTAGCATTAAAATGTCTTTAGGCACGCGTCCTAAAGCGCCGTGGGTAAGCGCAGAATAGGCGCGTAGCGCGTGAAAGTGGTCCGACCACATCATAACCTTTTTGCCCTTTGATTTTATATAAGAATAAATCTTGTTTACATCATCAACAAAGATATCAACGGGATCGCGTTTTTGGCAGATGGGGCAACAACCTAAATTGTATATTTCGTCATGACCTATATGAATATATTCGGGGTTAACAGTTTCGATAATCTCGTCAATTAAATCAAAGATAATTTCGTAGCTTTTTTCATTAGAAGGACAATAGCAGTGTGGATAGAATTCGTCGGGGCGGGCATCTTCAAAACGCGTATCTTCTACCTTGTGGGTAACGTCAACTTTTTCAGCAATTTCGGGATGAGCATACGTAAGCCATTGAACATGACCAAAAGACTGAATTTCGGGAACAAAGCTTATGCCGAGCGAACGCGCAAAGGCCGCAAAATCGCGAACGGCTTCTTTGCTTACAACGCTTCGGTTACCGCAAAGCTTTGCGTGGGGCATAAGCGGTTGAAGCCCTTGTTTTTCTTTTGCATCGGCATCAAGCCACGCTTCAGCAATTTCTGGATGGCTATCAAAGCGCATTGCGCCTGCAAATTCTATAATAAGGGTGTTATATCTAAGTGGAATAAGCACGTTTTGCAACAGCTTTTTTGCAAAGTCCATATATTCTTCTGAGGGAAGACCTATATGAAAACCACGGAAAGAAAGCGCGGGCTTATCGTCGATAACGCAAAGAGGGAAGCCGTTTTTATCTAACGTTTGCATAAGCGCATCCGCACCATAAATAAGGCAAAGACGTGTTGCGGCGGTTATAACAATTTTATCGTTTTGTACTTCTACCTTGTAGCGTTCTTGCAAAAATTCGGGCGAAGAATTTAAAACAAAATGCAATGGAACACCGCTATCGCATAATGAAATATTTTGCAAATTAAGGCGGTTTGTTAAAAAGTCGGCAGCGGCCTTTTCTTCATCGTTATTAGCTAAAATAACTGAAATATTAACAAAGCCATTCTCTAAAATAAAACTATTTGGCGTGGGCCAAATAAGCGGCATTTTATCATCTAAACTTCCAAAAAATTGAATATCCTCAATTATTATATCGGCAATATTTGCAAAAATTCTTATTGTAATGCTTTTGCCGCTTGCGTTTACCGAAAAAGAAGAATTTTCTGTTAAAGAAGCTTCAAATGAAGTATGACTTAATTTTTTATCAACAAAAATTTCAAGCTTATTAATTGAATCACTTTGGGCTTTTAGTAAAAGTGTGCTTATAAAACATTCTTTTTCGAGCAAAATGTTAATATCAAAAGCGGTTTCATATAAATCGGACCAAAGCCATTTATTTTTACCATCTTCTATTGTTGGTAAAAAGGGTATTTGGCTGTCGGGACGTGTATAAGTTATTTCTTTAATGGGTAAAACACCAAAATACATAGTTCTCTCCAAAATGTAAAATATTTTTTTAATTATAACATGGAAGAAGTGTGTTAGCAATGCATAAAATGGTACAGAATTGACAAAAAGAAAACAAAAGAATTTTGTAAAAAATGTTTGCATTATCTTAATTTGTTCCCAAATAAGCAAAAATAAATAAAAGTAAAGACACAAAAAAACATCCTCTAAGAATGAGGATGTTTTTTGTGTTATTTATCTTCAGAAATTTTATCTTCAACTGCTTTATGCGCTGCCTGCTGAAGGGTTTGTATAAGCTCTTCTTCGTAGTAATAGGTAGGTCTATACATATTGCCTACACAGCTTTTGCCAGTAATTGTTTCAAACCAAACGCAAGCGTTTAAGTACTGACCGCCGCCTATATCACCGTCGTGATAATAGTCACCGAGGTTATTGTTAATTTTAAGGCGTGCACAGAGATTGTCGTATCCACCTGCACGTACAATTTGCCACGCTTCTCCGGTGTTGATTCGGTCAATGCCAAACTCTTTACAGATTGCAAGTGTAAACTGCTTTGTTCGTTCCATATCCTGCTGTTGTTGCTCAAACGATTCTACCTTATAACCGTTTCTGTCATAGCCTATTTGATTTGACCACGTTTGATGCCAATAGAATTTAGATGCGGGGAATTGTTCTCTTAAATAGCCTAAAAGCTCGGTGCGGTAAGTCTTTGTCTTTTCAAGGTGAGGCTCAACTCCGCCACTGGAACGAATTGAAGAGCTAGCCTCTTGTAAAGTGATAATATCCCAATTTTGATATTTGATGCAGTCTTCTAGGCTTTTGTTTTTTGACTGTACTCTGCCACGCTCATCGGTAACAAAAAACTCGTAATTAGATTCACCGTTTTTCCACCAAGTATAATGTTGTTCAAGAGTACATCCCGAATAATAAACGTTGCATACACGCATTTTTATTTTTGCAGTGCGTGCAAGACCGTAAAGCTCTTCTACAAAGTAATAACAAAAACTATTACCAATCATAAGTATATTGATGGTATCATCTTCGCCAGGGTCGCTTTTTTGTAAAATGTCGGGTGTGGGAGCAGGGGTAGGGGTAGCTTCGGCTTCGCCAGAACCTTGCTTTTCGCAACCGCAAAGCAGACCAAAAGACAAAACAAGTGTTAAAAATAATGATATAGCTTTGATTTTCATAAAAATTCCTTTCTTCTGTTGAGATATTAGTATTATATTATATTTTTATAAAAAAATCAATAAAAAAATCAATGAAAAACGACGGAATTTTACCTGTCTTTTAATATTAGTTTTAAATAAATATAATTACCTAAAAAATCTACTTAATTAAGTATGTTTTAATAATTTGCCAGGCGTCAACAAGCTTATCTGTGTTCCATCCTGCGTTAGCGGGGGAAGTTGACGGCAGGCAAATAACACTTCTGCCTATTGTATCGCGGATATATTTGTTGTAATATTTTTCTGCAGTTTTGCCGTTGACAAAAATCTGTTTGATATCGGCAGCATTTAAAATACACGTAAGGTCATTTGCAATAACGTTTTTTATTGTACTGTCCGCGCTTCCTACAATATCGCAGGAGGCAATCACGTCCCAAAGCGCAATATTATTTGCAAGCAAAAAGTTCGTTTTTTCCTTAATTGTTTCGGGTGTACCTGTGCCTATAACTTTAGAGGTAACTTTCCAAAATCTGTTTTGTGGATGAGCGTAGAAAAACGCCTGCTCGCGTGATTTTACTGATGGAAAACTGCCTAAAATAAGTACTTTTGAATTTTTGTCAAATACGGGTGGAATTGGGTGTTTTGGCATAATTACATAATTATATGAGGAATTTTTTAATAATTTTTTTGAAACGGAGGATTTTGAGTTTGCTAGAATATTAAAATTTATTAATTAAATTATAGCATAAATTAGATTTATAATCAATATTTTCAAAGATATAAAGGGTTTGGTACGCTCTCGGCATTTGCCTATCACTCCGAGTGATAACGGCAAAGCCTTCGTGCTGCCGACTCCGCGCTCGCATACGGCTATCGCGCCGTCTGCGCCGCCCGGGCGAATCGGGTGCTAAAGCAACGTTCTTGCCCCAACTTGAC
>JAZSMS010000101.1:0-11353 GCA_045536015.1 Clostridia bacterium | reverse complement strand
GTGATAAGATTGAACGTATATGACCGAATAAAAAAAAGGCGCCTTGAATTAGGGTGGACACAACAAATGCTTGCCGAAAAAGTTAATTTAAAAACAAAAGGTGCTATTTGTAGAATAGAAGCTGGAAAAAGGGATGTAAATCAATCGCAATTAATTGAGTTCGCAAAAGCACTAAAAACAACCCCGGCGTATCTAATGGGTTTAGACGAAAGCACTGCCTTTTCATCTCTTGGAGTTACCGTTGACACCCCGCAATTTACTGCGCCATTATACGAATCTGTTTCCGCAGGCTTTGGCGCATACGCCGACGAGCATATAGTAGAGTACGTTCCTATATATGCCTTTTGTGAGAGAGAAGCTCGCGAAACCATTTGTATACGCGTTTCGGGCAATTCTATGTACCCTAAAATAGAGGATGGCGACATTATTCAGGTGCACAAACAAACAAGCGTTGATAGCGGAGATATTGCGGTAGTATTACTTGATAAAGAAGAAGGACTTGTTAAGCGTGTTAGATATGATGCTGACACCATTATTCTTGAAAGCATTAACCCCGAATATGCACCGCGCATTTTTAAGGGCGAGGATGTTTTAAGGCTTCAAGTTGTTGGTAAAGTTACAAAAATAATAAAAAGCGTGTGAGAGACGAATATGCGTAAGAAAAAAATATACACGGAAGAAAATTCCAATTACCTATTATCTCAAGAAGATTTTAAAAGAATTGAAGAAATAGACTCTCAAACAATGCACACGTTCAAAGAAATAAGAACGGTGCTTAACGATTTGGTTGCAAATGGGGAAATCACAAAAGAAGAAAGCAACTCGATTCAGCTTTTAGAAACGGAACAAATTTTACGGCACGATTTTATTCCCAACGATTTGCGAGATAGGTATCGCTCTTTAAAAACAGAAAAACGAAAACTTTTAATAAAAAGCAATTTCGATGACATATTAAATGTTTCGATTATTTTTTCTAATGTCTTTATTGTTATATTTTTTGTTGTAGAGATTATCCAATTTTTTGCAAAAGTTTTTTTTGAGAAACCACATAATCATCTTTTTGAGTTTGAACGCGACGCAGTTATATTTTTTGTGATATGTGCTTTATTATATTGCATACCTAAATTTATTCTCAATATAATTGTCGATTGCGAAGACGAAACAGAGAGAAAAAAACTTTCGAGAATAGTATTGCGTATATTCTCTCGCATTAGTTTCCCTTTGTTGTTCATTATTTGGTTTTTATAAAGGAGAAAGCTTAATGCCAATCTATAAAACAGATAAAAAAAAGAACGGTCTTTCTCAGTACAAGGTTGTAGTTAACTACACCGATGCACAAGGGAAATACCGTCAAAAAACAAAATTAGTGTTCGGTAAGGATGATGCGGTCTTTGCCGAATATTCTTTACTGCACAATATTAAGACTGAGCCCGATGCAACTATGACGCTGCAGGACCTTTATACCGAATATATCGAAACAAAGCGGCACGAAATACGCGAGACGAGCTTAGCAAAGTCGCAAGGCGTGCTTAAATGTCACGTTCTGCCCTACCTTCAGGATGCAAAAATAAAGAGCATCAACGTAAAGATGCTCCAAAAATGGAAAAACACGATAAGCCAATTATCGCTTGCCACAAAGACAAAGAACAATATTTATAAGGAACTGCGTGCCCTGCTTAATTTTGGTGTGAAGATGGAATATCTTCCAAGCAACCCACTTGTGAAAATCGGCGGCTTTAAGGATGATGATTTTTCCACGCCACAAGATAAACTGCAGTATTATACTGCCGAGCAATTCAAAGCGTTTATAAAATGCGCTGAAGCTCGATGCACCTCGCTTAACGATTGGGGTTTATACGTCTTTTTTAATATAGCGTTTTTTACCGGGATGCGAAAGGGCGAAATAAACGCGCTAAAATGGACCGATATCGAGGGCGATATTATCAACGTGCGGCGCTCAGTAGCGCAAAAGGTCAAGGGCAAGGATATCGTAGAAACGCCGCCCAAGAATAAATCATCGTACCGCCAAATTAAAGCACCAAAGAGACTTATCGACGTATTAAACGAACACAGAATAAGGCAAGAGCAAGCAAAGGGCTTTACCCCCTCTTTTCGCGTTTGCGGTGGATATAAATGCCTTAGTGATACAAGCATATCCAATTTTAACATTGCTTGCGCTGATGCAGCTGAGCTTCCGCATATCCGCGTGCACGATTTTAGGCACACGCACGCAACGCTTCTAATCAACGAAGGAATAAATATCCAGGAGATTGCACGCCGTTTAGGACATAGTAACGTAGAGATGACCTGGAACACATATTCGCACCTTTATCCACGAGAAGAAGAACGTGCGCTTAATGTGTTAAATAGCATCAAATTTTAAACAATTCGTGCAAAATTCGTGCAAAGAAAAATAAAAACCCCGTAATTACGGGGTTTTATAGTTATTTGGTGGAGGCGAGGGGAATTGAACCCCTGTCCGAAGTAGCGGAAATACCGTTTTCTACGAGCGTAGCCGATAATTAAAGATTCCCTTTTGCGCTGGCACAGCGGCACGCTTGCGCATCAAGTAGCTTCATTTTTCATCGCGATGGCAAAGCTTACATCGCTGACGTGCACTGCGAATTTTGGCGTTGCTTACCTATCCCGCAGTAAGATTGGGGCAACGGAAGCTGCTATTAAGCAGCTACTAAATTAGTTCTATTGTTAGCGTTTATATTTACGCCCGATTTTTTAATGCGGATTCGGAACCGCAGCTCGCTTACAGTACCACCGATCAACCCCGTCGAAACCTTTACGCCCCCATATTATCTGTCATTTTTTATTGCACGCTCAATATTGCGGTTCATCTCTTTAATTGCCGCAGTTTCGCGCTTATCGTGCAAATTTTTACCCCTTGCAAGTGCAACCGCAACCTTAACAAGCCCGTTTTTTAAGTAGATTTTTGTTGGAATAAGCGTTAAGCCATCCATTTTAAATTTTCCGTAAAGCTTATCTATTTCGGCACGGTGCATTAAAAGCTTGCGTGTGCGAAGTGGGTCTTTATTGAATATATTTCCCTTTTCATAAGGCGAGATGTGCATACCTATAACAAACATTTCGCCCTTTGAAATATGAATATGGCTATCCTTTAAGTTTACTTTACCTAAACGGATAGATTTTACTTCAGTTCCGGAAAGTGCAATACCTGCCTCATAGGTATCTTCTATGAAGTAATCGTGATACGCTTTTTTGTTTTCGGCAATAACCTTTACTGCGTTGTTTTTCATCTTTTTCTCCAGAACTAAAGTACAAAATATATTACACTATTTTTATATTATAGTCAAGTTTCTATAAGCTCAAATTCGCTTTTGCCGCGAAAAACATCGGTAGATGTAACCCTAATTTTTATTTTGTCACCCAGCGAATACTTTTTATCAGCGCCAACAAGTGCAAATTCGTCTTCAATATAATTATAATATCCATCAAGCGTAGCAATAGGAATAAAGCCCTCGGCAGTGTTATCAAGGCTTGCAAACATTCCGTTTGCCGTAACCCCCGAAATTACCGCGTCAAACTCTTCTCCAATACGCTTGCTTAAATACTGTGCACAGCGAATATCAACAATATCGCGTTCGCATTGTGCGGCATTTATCTCTGTTTGAGTAGAATTTTGCGCCAGGGCGGAAAGTCGTTCGCCAAAGTGCTCCATACGCTTATTTTCGTGCTCAAACCAGTAATGAAGCATTCGGTGCACGCAAAGGTCGGGATAACGTCTTATTGGCGAAGTAAAATGAAGATAATTTTCCATCGCAAGACCAAAGTGCCCCTCGCATACGTTTTTATACTTTGCCTTGCTCATAGTACGAAGCATAGCCTTTTTCATCAAATTTTCTTCAGGCTTATCCCTAAATAAATCAAGCATTTGCTGATATTGCCTTGGCGAAGATTCTTTTTCAAACTGATATCCCATCTTTTTGCATAAATACGAAAATTGCTCTTCCCTTTCTTTTTCGGGCGCCGAATGCACCCTATAAATAGCAGGAATTGCATATTTGCGCATATGTGCAGCAACGGTAGTATTAGCAAGTAACATAAAGTTTTCTATAAGTCTGTTTGATTCACCCACGTAATATTTTTCTATTTTTTGCGGAAAGTCATTTTCGTCAAGAGTTATCTTGGCCTCGGGCAAATCAAAATCAATATACCCACGTTTTTGTGCCGCACGTGACAGAATTTGAGATAAGCTTTTCATAAGCAAAAGCATACCGTAAACGTCTTTAAACTTTTTAATTTCTTCTTTATCTTTATCTACAATAATGCGTTCTACCGAAGAATACGTCATACGGTGCTTTGAGCAAATTATAGACGGGTTAATAGAATAATCCTTTACCTGCCCATTTTTATCAATCACCATGAAGCAAGAAAGTGTAAGGCGTTCTTCCCCCTCGTTTAGCGAGCAAACGCCGTTGCTTAATTTTTTAGGAAGCATTGGATAAACCTTACCGGGAATATACACGCTTGTACCGCGCACAGCCGCCTCTGTATCAATATATGAATCTTGCTTTACAAAATGTGCAACGTCAGCAATATGCACACCTAGAAGGTAATCGCCGCCCTCGGTAATTTCAAGTGAAACGGCATCGTCTAAATCTTTAGCATCATCACCATCAATAGTAATGCAATTTATTGCACGCAAATCAAGCCTTCCCTCTAGTTGCCTTGGGAAAATTTCGTCGTTTATTTTATCAGCCGCATCAAGCACGCGCTCGGGGAATTCTTGCCTAACGTTATACGAATACAGTACCGCCTCTATCTGCGTGCTTATATCTTTAGAAAATCCTAAATTCTTTTCTATTTTACAAGTGCCGTCGGCGTGATAATGCGGATAAATTTCTATCTGTGCAACTACCTTATCTCCTACAAGCGCTTTAGAACGCTCGCTTTTAGGAAGATAAAACGTGTAGTGAATTTTTTTATCGTCGGGAATAAGCATTAAGCCCTTGCGCGATGATGCTACCTCGCCCACGATATTTTTGTTTGCGCGTTCTAAAACAGAAATTATGCGCGCCCCACCCGAGCTCTTGCGCACAAGCACTATATCGTTATCCATAGGGCAAAATTCGCCTGCGTTAATTATCTTCAAATCGTTTTTAAGCTCTTCGCTTTCAAAAAAATATACTCCCGAAATCGTTGCGCACACCTTGCCTTTATACGTATGCTCCGAAACGGAATATTTTCCATCAGCGCAAACTATTTTGCCTTCGCGTTCGAGCTTGTTAAGCGTTTTTTGCAAAATATCCTTGTCGCGCTTTGAAATATTAAGTTTTTTTGCTATTGTGCCAAGTGATATATTACCTGACTTTTTAATAGTTTCTATTATTATATCCATATTAATCCAAAAAAAGCCGCGTCTTTGCTTTTAACAAAAACGCGGCAAAATTAAAAATTTGCATTAAAGCGAATAATCTTCTACCACTACTGCAGCGGTTGTTGAAGGAGTGCTTTCGCTCTGCTCTTTAACAGCACTGTCAATAGAGAACAATACTGTTATCAAAAGGCTTACTACAACAAAGATAATAAGTGCAATTTTTGTAATCTTTGAAAGCTTTTCGGAGCTATCAAGTTCTTTACCGCGACCAAAGTAGTTATCACTATCACTTGTTGCCGTAACACCGGTAATACCTTCGCTTTTGCTTTTTTGAAGTGCAACTGCTATTATTATTACAAGAGAAACCAATATTATAAGTATTTCAAGAATAAGTTCTAAAACTGCCATAAAAGACATACCTCCGTACTTTTCGTAAAATGAATTATAGCACATAATAAAAATTTCTGCAAGTGATATTTTGGAAAAATTTGTTTTATTGCACTATATGGTTGACAAAGATGCGGTAAAATGATAAAATATTACAGAAATGTTACAAAAACAGACGAAATTTACGATTGGTGGTAATGTATGAAAAAAATACTTGCACTTTTTCTTGCTTTAATAACAATTTTAACGTGCGCTAATATAACGGTTTTTGCCGAAGAAGAGCTTGACGAATTTTACGAGCCTATCGGCGAAGCTTATACCGAATACGATATTTATGAGGCACAGTATATTTTAAAACACTTTGGCTATTTTGATGCCGACTGCACGGGTGTGCTTGGTGACATAACAAAAGCCGCTTTAAAAAACTTTCAGAGCGACGCAGGTCTTGACGCAACGGGTGAGCCTGATTTTACAACGCTTGCAAGCATTCGTGCCGCAGGCTGCGCTACCGCAACGGTTAAAGTACGTTCAATGCTTTACGTTAAAGAAAATCCCGATTCGCTTTCTGAAGCTATTGACGTTTTAATGCATTCTTCACTTGTATATATCTATTCCGAACGCGACGGCTGGTATCACGTTGAAACCGAAAGTGGTATGCAAGGCTTTGTTCCCGTTAAATACCTTGAAAAAGGCGAAATGATGGGTATTCAGGGCAAAATAGTTGATATTGAAAGCACCGCTAATATTCGCGAGAAGGCAGACGCTACTGCAAAAGTAATAGCAAACCTCGAAAACAGTACCGAGGTAACAGTTCTTTCGGGCTCGGGCGATTGGTTTGAAATATTGTATAATGATAAAAAGGGTTATATCTTTAAAAAGTATATTTCTATCGGTAGTGATCACGGCGCCTCCACAACGGTAGATACGTTGTTTTCTGCATGGAAGGGTTCATCAAACACATCCTCGCTTAAAATTCGTTCAGGTCCCAGCACCGGATATGACGTTTTATCTACAATTTCTAAGGGAACTGCCGTTACAGTTATCGGTGAAAGCGGAAATTGGTACTACGTTCAGCTTTCAAACGGCGTTAAAGGCTTTGCCTATAAAGATTATATACAAAAAGGCAGTGGCTATTCTACCTGCACGATAACAGGCGTAAGTAACACGCTTAATATCCGTTCGGGTCCCGGAACCACCAACAGCGTTGTAACAAGCGTTGCAAACGGCACGGTTTTAACCTTGCTTGACGATTCGCAGTCGTGGTACAAGGTAAAAACCGCCGACGGCAAAGAGGGTTACGTAAGCAGCGAATACGTTAAGCTTGGCGGAACCATCTACACTACTTCAACCGGCTTAACTGCCCCATCGGGTACGTTTAAGCGCGGACAAGAAGGTAACAGTGTTGTTACTATCCAAAAGCGCCTTAAGGAGCTTGGTTATTTTACCGCGTCCGCTACCGGATACTACGGCTCGGCAACAGAGGCGGCGGTTAAAAACTTCCAATCGCGCAATTCGCTTACCTCTGACGGAATATGCAATCAAAAAACCATCTCGGTAATGTTCTCGTCAAGCGCTAAAAAAGCTTCAACATCATCTTCTTCAGGTTCATCAGGCGGTGCCGCAGACGTACCGGGCACGGGCGAAGGCTCGGGTGGTGGAAGCACCGCAGGCGGAAACAGCGGTTCGTCACTCGGTCAGCAAATAGCCGAATATTCAAAAAACTTCCTTGGCAGACCTTACATTTTAGGTGCTAACGGTCCTAACTCGTTTGACTGTTCAGGCTTTACAAAGTACGTTTATGCTCACTTTGGTATTACTCTTCCCCGCACTGCATACCAGCAGGGCTACAATGGTCCCGGAAAGAAAGTTACATCAATAAGTCAGCTTCAGATCGGCGACCTTGTTTTCTGGAACACTCTTTCTGATAACGACCTTTGCGACCACGTTGGTATTTACCTTGGTAATAACCAGGTTATCCACGCCGCGTCAGGTTCATCTCGTAAAGTTATTATTTCAAGTTTTTCAACAAGCTATTATACAAGAAACTTCTCTTGGGGACGCCACGTAGTATGAGCGAGCTTTTAAAACAAAATGAAAGAATAGACGATTTACAATTCAGGGGTCTGAAGATTATTCAGAACCCTGAATATTTCTGTTTCGGCACAGATGCAGTTTTGCTTGCCGATTTTGCAACGGTGAAAAAGAACGCAAAGGTATGCGATTTAGGTACGGGTACGGGTATCCTGCCCATTCTGCTATATGGGAGACACAATTTTGAACATTGTGACTGTGTTGAAATTCAGCCAAATATGGCAGAAATGGCATTAAGAACTATGAAGTTAAATTCGCTTGATGATAAAATCAACGTTCATCTTGGCGATTTGAGAAACATTAAACAACTTCTCCCCTCTTGCGAATATACAACGGTGGTATGTAACCCACCGTATAAAAAGAACGAAAGTGGCGAACATAATGCATCGAACACTCACGCAACATCACGCCACGAAGAAACTTGCACGCTTGATGATGTTTGTGCCGCCGCAAAATATCTTTTAAAAAACGGTGGTCGCTTTGCAATGGTAAACCATTCTGACCGCATAGTAGATATTTTTGCTTGTATGCGCGCACATAATATCGAGCCAAAGCGCGTCAGACCCGTACAAGCCCGTCCTAACACTCCTGCTTATATAGTCTTAATTGAGGGTGTTAAGGAAGGTAAGCCGTATATGCACTGGGAAAGCACTTTGTGCATTTATAACGCTGACGGTAGCTTGAATGAAGAAATTAACCGCATTTATCACGTGGAGGAAGAAAAATGAGTGGAACTTTATACGTTTGCGCAACGCCTATAGGCAATTTAGAAGATATTACTCTGCGTGCACTGAGAATTTTAAAGGAGTGCGATGCTATCGCCTGTGAGGACACACGTCATTCACTTGCTCTTTTAAAAAAATACGATATTTCTAAACCGCTTATTTCTTACTTTGAACATAATGAACAGCAAAAAAGTGAGCTACTTATACAAAAACTGATGCAAGGCGAAAATATTGTACTTGTCTCCGACGCAGGAACTCCTTGTATCTCTGATCCCGGTTTTATTTTAGTTTCTAAATGCCGCGAGCAAAATATTCCCGTTACGGTTTTACCGGGCGCAAACGCAGGACTTTGTGCGCTTGTGCTTTCCGGCTTTAAGTGTGACCGTTTTGTGTTTGAAGGCTTTTTGCCAAAAAACAACAAAGAGCGCAAGCAACGGCTTGAATCCTTAAAAAACGAAGAACGCACAGTTATCTTGCACGAAAGTCCGCATCACCTCGAAAAGACTCTTGACGAGCTTTTTGAATTTCTTGGCGAACGCAAAATAGCTCTTGCGCGCGAAATGACCAAGATTTATGAAGAATGTATTATCTTTAATCTTTCTGATCGAAAAAAAGCGCTTTCAACGATAAAAGGCGAATTTGTTATCGTTATTGAGGGTAGTCAAAAGCAGGAAGAAATTCTTCTTTCTCCTCGCGAGCAGGTAGAGCTTTTTATTTCACAAGGAATGACTAAAAAAGATGCAATAAAGCTTACCGCACAAAAGATGGGCGTTCCTAAAAACGAAATATATATGCAGGTAATCGATTGATTACCTGTTTTTTGTTGCGCTTTTTCGCTTTTTGTTATACAATATATCCATATTTATACTTGAGGAGGAATTATGGAAAAACAACGCGAAAAGCTTTCAAGCCGTCTTGGCTTTATTCTGTTAAGCGCAGGATGCGCAATAGGTCTTGGTAACGTATACCGCTTTCCTATTATAACGGGTGCTTACGGCGGTGCATTTTTTGTTTTAATTTACATTATATTTCTTATCTTGCTTGGAATACCCGCTATGACTATGGAGCTTGCAGTCGGCAGAAAGAGTCAGCGCAGTATTGCTTCTTCGTTTGACGTTTTAGAGCATAAGGGTCAAAAGTGGCATTTTATGAAATACCTCGGCATTGCAGGTAACTATCTGCTTATGATGTTTTATACCTGCATTGCAGGTTGGATGGGTATTTACTTTATAAAATACTTAAATGGTTCAATTTTGCAGTTTGAAACTTCCGCACAGCTTGACGAGCAATTTGGTGCTATGGTATCTAACACGCCACTTATGCTTATTTCTACCTTTATTACTATCGCAGTGTGCTTTCTTATCTGCTCACTTGGCCTTCAAAAAGGCGTAGAAAAAGTTTCTAAATGGATGATGGTTGCGCTTTTTGCACTGATTATCGCTCTTGTTATCTACTCGTTAACGCTTGATAACGCACTTGAAGGTCTTAAATTCTACCTTATTCCCTCCTTTGAGCGTTTAAAGGAAGCAGGTCCTTGGACCGTTATCTCCGCAGCAATGGGTCAGGCTTTCTTTACACTTAGCATAGGTATTGGCTCTATTGCAATTTTCGGCAGTTATATTGGAAAAGACCGCAGACTTTTAGGTGAATCGGTTACAATTGTTTCACTTGATACGTTTATTGCCATTATGTCGGGTCTTATCATCTTCCCCGCCTGCTTTACCTACAACGGCGGTCAAACTGCCGATGCAGGCTCAGTTGGTGCATCATTCTTATTTACTACGCTTTCAAGCATATTTAACGCAATGCCCGCAGGCAGAATTATCGGCACGTTATTCTTTTTATTTATGGTTTTTGCCGCCGCAACAACAGTTATTGCAGTTTTTGAAAATATAATTTCCTTCTGGCTTGAATTAACCAAATTAAAAAGATGGCAGGTTTGCCTTATAAATATTGGGTTAGTTGCCGTTCTTTCACTTCCTTGCATTTTAAGCCTTAACGTCTGGAGTGACTTTACACTCTTTGGCAAAGGCATTATGGACCTTGAAGACTTTACAGTTTCTAACCTGCTCTTGCCCATCGGCTGCCTTGGTTACGTTATATTCTGCTCGCACAAAATCGGTATGGGCTGGGATAGCTTTATTGAAGAAGCAAACACAGGCGAAAGGGGTCTTAAGTTCCCTGTCTGGTTAAAGCCGTACGTTAAATACGTGCTTCCTGCAGTAATTATCTTTGTTTTGATAATGTCGTTTATCTGATAAATAAAAAAATTAAGACACGCTTTAGCGTGATACTCTTAACTGAGTATCACGCAACTCTATTCGCCTGCGGCGAGTGATATTGCTACTCAGTGTTATTCGGCTTTTAGCCGAGTGTTATTTGCTTCGCAAACTATGGGCGAATAGAATATCACTAAACCCAATGGGTTTAATATCACTTTCGCAAAGCGAAAATATCACGCTGACTTTAGTCAGCATATCACTTTACAGACAAAAAGAAAGACAAGACTCGTCAAGTGCGAATCTTCTCTTTTCTGTTGTTAGTGGGTTTGGGTTGCTCCCCAAGTGCGTTTGTACGTACGAATGCGATACTGGTTCTTAACCAAATTTGAAAGAAATTCATTTTTTCCGATAAGAACAACACAATTTTTAGCGTGTCTTTTTTTATCTGATTATAAGCACTTTTTAAATGTTTTATAAGCTTCGTCCCAAGCCTTATCGCCCGAGGGCGTATATTCTTTAGTTTCGGTAGAAGCGCATATAACCTTGCGTATACCTTCAAGCCCGTCTATCTCGCCAAG
>JAZSMS010000092.1:0-3790 GCA_045536015.1 Clostridia bacterium | reverse complement strand
ATGTCAATATTAAACTTTTCGCTTAAACGCTTTTCTACAAGCTTGCGAAGTGCGGGATAACCTTCGGTAACGCCGTATTGAAGCGCAGTAATCGCATTTTCTTCAAATATCTTTTGCGATAAAGTTGCAAATTCTTTAACGGGAAACGATTCAGGTGCGGGGTTGCCTGCTGCAAACGAAATAGCACCGGGTGTGCCCAAACTTTTAAAAATTTCCCTTATCGCAGAGGGCTTCATATTTTTCATTTTTTCCGAAACTGTAAACTCCATAATTGTACCTACCTAAAATTTTTATATATTATATCATTTATTTATATATATATCAAGTAAATATTGACACAAATCGACTGATTTGATATAATATTTGCTAATAAATTTGGAGGATAACTTTATGCCTATTACAGAAATTCTTGAGCAAAACGCCAAAAAATATCCAAACGATACCGCGTTAATAGAAATAAATCCGCTTTCTACAGATAACGTTCGTACTACATGGAGAGAGTACTCACTTATCGAAACAGGTACGGTTGACTCTGTTCGTTCGGAAATTACCTGGCTTGAATTTGATAAACGCGCAAACCGCTTTGCAAATCTTCTTTTATCACGCGGAATTAAAAAGGGCGATAAGGTTGCCATTTTACTTATGAACTGCATCGAATGGCTTCCTATCTACTTTGGTATTTTGCGTACAGGCGCACTTGCGGTTCCGCTTAACTACCGCTACACTGCAGACGAAATCAAGTATTGTCTCGAAAAATCCGATTCTACTATGCTTGTTTTTGGTCCCGAATTTATCGGTCGACTTGAAAATATCTATTCTCGCCTTAAAAACATTAAAACTCTGTTTTACGTAGGCGAAGATTGCCCCAGTTTTGCAGAAAGCTATGACAAATTACAAAACTACTGCACCTCGCGCAATCCTGAAATTCCACTTTCAGAAGACGATGAGGCGGCAATTTATTTTTCATCAGGAACAACCGGCTTTCCTAAAGCTATTATACATGCACACCGTTCGCTTTCACATTCGTGCAAGGTAGAACAAAACCATCACGGTCAAACTAAAGACGACGTATTTTTGTGTATCCCCCCACTTTATCATACGGGTGCAAAAATGCATTGGTTTGGTAGCTTTTTAGTAGGCGGAAAGTCAGTTTTACTTAAAGGTGTTAAGCCTGAATGGATTTTAAAAACAGTTTCGGAAGAAAAATGTACAATCGTTTGGTTACTTGTTCCGTGGGCACAAGATATTTTAGATTCTATCGATAGCGGCAAAATTGACGTAAGCGAATACAATCTTGATTCCTGGCGCTTAATGCATATCGGTGCGCAACCCGTTCCGCCAAGCTTAATTAAGCGTTGGAAAGAACGTTTTCCCAATCACGACTACGATACAAACTATGGCTTAAGCGAATCTATCGGTCCCGGTTGCGTTCATCTTGGTGTTGAAAATATCCACAAAGTTGGCGCTATCGGCAAGGCAGGCTACGGCTGGCAAACTAAAATCGTTGACGAAAACAGGCAAGAAGTTAAACGCGGTGCCGTTGGTGAGCTTGCAGTTTTCGGTCCCGGCGTTATGAACTGCTATTATAAAGACGAAAAGGCAACACAGGAGGTTTTAGCTGACGGTTGGCTTTTTACAGGCGATATGGCAATGGAAGACGAAGACGGCTTTATCTACCTTGTTGACCGTAAAAAAGACGTTATTATCTCGGGCGGAGAAAACTTATACCCCGTACAGATAGAAAACTTTATTCGCAAGCACGATTCTGTTAAAGATGTTGCAGTTATCGGCGTTCCCGATTCGCGTCTTGGCGAAATTGCGGCAGCAATTATAGAGGTTAAAGAAGGTTTTACCCTTACAGAAGAAGAAATTACTGATTTTTGTATTGATCTTCCCCGCTATAAGCGTCCGCGACTTTACATTTTTGACGATATTCCGCGCAACCCCACAGGCAAAATAGAAAAACCGAAGCTGAGAGAAAAATACTGTGGTGGAAGCCTTGTTAGCAAACAAATTGAAAACTGAAAGGACATAAAATAAATGAAAAAATTACTTTTAGGTAACGCCGCCGTTGCTCGCGGTGCTTACGAAGCAGGTGTTAGAGTTGTTTCTTCTTACCCGGGAACCCCCAGCACTGAAATCACAGAAAACATAGTACAGTACGACGATATTTACTGCGAATGGGCTCCTAATGAAAAGGTTGCTTGCGAGGTTGCCCTTGGCGCCTCTATTGCAGGTGCAAGAAGTATGACGTGTGCAAAGCACGTTGGTCTTAACGTTATGGCGGACCCCGTTTTTACAGCATCGTATACCGGCGTTAACGGTGGTTTTGTAATCTGTATTGCAGACGACCCCGGTATGCACTCTTCGCAAAACGAGCAGGACTCTCGTCACTATGCAATCGCAGCTAAGCTTCCTATGCTTGAGCCCTCTGATTCTTCTGAATGCAAAGAATTTACAAAGCTTGCCTATGAAATAAGCGAAAAATTTGACACCCCCGTTTTTGTTCGCCTTTCTACGCGTATTTCGCACTCACAAAGCCTTGTTGAGCTTTGTGAACGCACCGATGACGAATTAAAGCCTTATCAAAAAAATGCAAGCAAATACGTTATGACGCCTGCAAACGCTATCAAGCGCCACGTCGACGTTGAAAAGCGCATGCTTGCTCTTACCGATTATTCTAACACCTGCGAAATTAACAAAATTGAAAATAATTCTTCGCGCATCGGCGTTATTTGCTCGGGCACAACGTATCTCTACGCACACGAAGCTCTTGGCGAGGCTGTTAATTATCTTAAAATTGGTCTTGTTAATCCGCTTCCTGATAAAATGATACGCGATTTTGCTTCATCTGTTGACACTCTTTACGTTTTAGAAGAGCTTGACCCTGTAATCGAAAATGCTTGCAAGGCAATGGGCTTAAACGTTATCGGTAAAGAAGCGTTTACACTTTTGGGCGAATACACACCCGAAATGATTGCAAAGGTTGTTTTAGGCAAGGATGCTCCCGACTTTGACGCACTTGAAGAAAATCTTCCAGTTCGTCCTCCGATTATGTGCCCCGGTTGCCCGCACAGAGGAACGTTTTACGTTCTTAAAAAGCTTGGTCTTACCGTTTCGGGCGACATTGGTTGCTACACCTTAGGTGCCGCACCGCCGCTTGAAAGCGTTGATACTACAATTTGTATGGGCGCAAGCGTTTCTGCCGCACACGGTATGGCAAAAGCCCGCGGAGAAGAATTTAATAAAAAGCTTGTTTCGGTTATCGGTGATTCTACCTTTATGCATTCGGGAATCACAGGTCTTGCCGATATAGTTTATAATAAGGGCGCTAACACCGTTATTATTCTTGATAATTCTATTACGGGTATGACCGGTCACCAGGAAAACCCCACAACCGGCAAAACTATCCGTGGCGAAGCAACAAAGCAGGTTGACCTTATTCTCTTATGCAAAGGTCTTGGCGTTGAGCACGTTGTTGTTGCCGACCCGTTTGACCTTAAAAACTTTGAAAAGGTTGTTAAGGAAGAAACTGAGAGAGACGAGCCTTCGGTTATTATCGCTCAACGTCCCTGCGCACTTTTAAAGAGTGTTAAGTATGGTGGACGTTGCGTTATTACCGATGCCTGCAAAAAATGCAAAATGTGTATGAAGCTTGGATGTCCCGCAATTTCGGTTGTTGACGGTAACGTTGTTATTGATGCAACCCAGTGCAACGGTTGTGGTTTATGCATAAACGTTTGTCCCTTTAATGCTATCAAAAAGGAGGAAAACTAAAATGACTACTAAC
>JAZSMS010000007.1:0-53637 GCA_045536015.1 Clostridia bacterium | reverse complement strand
ACTTTGAACGTGTTTGGAAGGATGCGTCGTTAATTGGTGTAGATTCTCAGACCAACAATGAAAAACGTCCTTACCAGATGGAAGCACCTCAATGGCAGTTGCTTGCGGTAAGAGACTATATGGGTTATGAGCAGGAGCCGTTTGTTTTCTACTTTAGCGAGGGTACTCATACTCTTACGTTTGAAGCTATTAAAGAAGGCTTTATTGTAGAAAAGGCAATAATAGCTCAGATTGAATCGGCACCGACATATCAGGAACTTGTAAACGAATATTCTCAAAAGGGTTACACAAAGGTAACGGGTGTTAACACCGTTTGCATTCAGGCAGAGGGACTTCATGCCCCTGAAACGTTTGAATCGTCAGCACATTCAAGCGCGTTCCTTACCCAGAGTATTATTAATAAGTACAATAATTATATAGATCCTGTTGACACAACGTCGTATGATGCAACAAAAGATGTAACGTACGAGATTCTTAAGTCAACACCTACGCTTTACGCAATTACCGATAGATCTTCTCCGCTTAGCGTACCTTATCATCAAAGTAAGATAAGATACAACACTATCGGTGCAGATAAGTGGGAAAATCCTAACGAATGGATCGAATGGACCGTTTCGATAGAAAAGTCGGGTCTTTATGCTATCAACTTTAAAGCAAGACAAAACACCTTGAATGGTATGTATACTTCGCGTAAGCTTACAATTAACGGTGAGCTTCCTTGCCAGGAAGTTGCAAATATCCGCTTTGCATACGATAATAACTTTACCGATTACGTTATCGGTGATGAAAACGGTGCATATTATTTCTATTTGCAAGAGGGCAAAAACACCATTCGCCTTGAGACTACTCTTGGAGACCTTGGTGCACTTTTATCAATGGCAGAGGCTTCGCTTACTCAGCTTAACCTTGCATACA
This sequence comes from Clostridia bacterium, assembly GCA_045536015.1. GTDB lineage: Bacteria > Bacillota > Clostridia > Christensenellales > QALW01 > JAZSMS01. The sequence continues at coordinate 52,722 of JAZSMS010000007.1, read as the reverse complement.
GAAAAATTCTTATGATCACAGGCGCATCACCTGACCAGAACCGTGACTATAAGTTTGACGTAATGGTTCCGGATGCTCTTAAGATTATCAATACCGAATATCAAAACCTTATTGCCCTTGAAGAAGAATTTATTAAAGTTTTCGGTAAAGGTGCAAGTGCTCAGCTTTCAAGCTTAAAGAACATTACCCTTGTTGTTGAGCAGATGGATGAAAACTATTATAATATCGGTGGCTTGTTTACTGACTTTAAGGATGCTATTGCTTCGATGGGTACGTGGATTAATGACGTAAGTGCTAACCCACTTGAGCTCGATTATATCTGCGTTACTACAGAAGAGAATCTTCAAAACGAAGGTTTGCCTCGTTCAAAGGCTAACTTTGGTGAAAAGCTTATGCACGAGCTTCGCTCGTTTGTTGCTTCGTTTACCGAAGACTATGATAACATCGGCGGTACCGTTGCTACTGACGGACAAGAGCCCGTTGAAGTTTGGATTGAAACTGGCGTAGGTCTTACCGGATCGCGCGATAATGCAACAATTCTTAAACAGCTTACTGACGATATGTTTACTGATGAAACAGGTATTATCGTAAGTACTCGATTGGTTGCAGCAGGTTCGTTACTTCCTTCAATCTTATCGGGAATTGGACCTGAAGTTTGTCTTGCACGTTCGGCCGAAATGGCAGTTAACTACGCGCTTCGCGGTGCTGTTATGAACCTTGCAGACGAAGAACTTTTCCCTGATTATAAAGAAATTCTTTTTGATACTGAAACGTTTGCTTCAAGTGCGATTGAGCCGTTTACTTTCGGAAAAGAAACGTATGCTGTTCCTGAGATGCAGTATTTCTATATGGTATTCTATCGTACGGATATATTGGAAGAATTAGGACTTCAGCCGCCTAAAACTTGGGATGACGTTTATACCATTATTGGCGAATTGCAAAACCAGCAGATGACGTTTGCTATGCCTGTTCCGATTGTTGGCGCAGTTGGTACAGGTAATATGACGTATGCTATGATGCTTTATCAAAAGGGCGGTCAGTATTATACTGATGATCGTTCGACAACGCAGCTTACAACAGATGCTGCTCTTGATGCATTTAAGGAATGGACTCAGTTCTATACCTTATATAATCTCCCCAATACTTATGACTTTGCAAACCGTTTTAGAACCGGTGAAGTTCCGGTAGGTCTTGCAACTTATAGCCAGTATTCTCAGCTTGCTGTATTTGCACCTGAAATTCAAGGCCTTTGGGAGTTTTCAATGGTTCCCGGAACACCACAGTATGACGCAAATGGAAAACCCATTTTAGATGAAAATGGAAATCAGGTTATTGACCACTCCTGCGGAAGTACGACTACCGGCTGCGTAATGCTTTCGATGGATGCTTCAACAGAAGAGGGAAGACAACGCATTAAAAATGCTTGGGAATTTATGAAGTGGTGGACAGGTGAAGATGCACAGTATCGCTTTGGTACTGAAATTGAAAGCTTGCTTGGTGCAGCTGCTCGTTATGAAACAGCAAACCTTAAAGCTTTCAAGCGCTTGCCTTGGGATAAAAAGTCGATGGATGAAATCGGTGAACAATGGAAGCATGCAAGAGCAGTTCCGCAGCTTCCCGGTGGATATTACACCGCACGTAACATTGAGTTTGCTTGGAAAGAAGTTATTAATAATAAGACAGACCCCAACACAACCTTTGTTGAATATGTAAGTAAGATAAATCAGGAAATTGCTCGTAAGAGAGAAGAATTTGCTGATAAGATAGAAAGAGTAATGGGAGGAAACGTAAATGGTTAATGAGCAATCAACACCCAAAAAGAAGAAAAGCTTCTTTTCGGAATGGCTTAGATATCAGTTTAAAGAAATGCGTAAAAACGGCTCGTTGTATCTGTTTATGCTTCCTTACCTGATAGTATTTTTAGTATTTGTAATTTTACCTGTTTTCGTAGCAATTTATTTCAGCTTTACGTACTTTAACGTATTAGAGCCTCCGAAATTTATTGGATGGGAAAACTATGTAAGACTTTTTACTGCTGACGATTTATTTATGACGGCATTTAAGAACACATTGTTCTTTGCCGTTATAATAGGTCCCGGTGGATACATTATGTCGTTCTTCTTTGCTTGGCTGATCAGTGAACTTAGCAGAAGATTCCGTGCAGTTATGACGCTTTTCTATTATGCGCCTTCTCTTGCATCAATCTATGTTGTTTGGAAGATAATTTTCTCTTCTGACCAATATGGTTTGCTTAACGGCTTTTTAATGAACACAGGTCTTACTCTTACTAACATTAAATGGCTTGAAGATACCACATATATTGTGCCGTGTTGCTTAATAGTTATATTGTGGTCATCGCTTGGAACAAGCTTTTTAACGTTTATTGCAGGTTTGCAAAACGTTGACCGTACGCTTTACGAGGCAGGTGCTATCGACGGTGTTAAAAACCGTTGGCAAGAGCTTTATTACATAACGCTTCCTTATATGAAGCCTCAGCTTATGTTTGGTGCAGTTATGTCAATAACCAGTGGTTTCTCAGTTGGTGCACAGGTAACAGCACTTGTTGGTTTCCCCTCGCAAGACTACGTTGCACATACGCTTATACATCATATGGAAGACTATGCAAACAACCGAATGGAATTAGGCTATGCTTGTGCTATAGCAGTGCTTCTGTTCTTAATGATGATTATAAGTAACAAGTTAATTACAAGAGTACTTTCGAAGGTGGGTGAATAATTATGGCAAAGAAACTCAACCGTTCGGGAGTAGGAAACTTTGCAGGTGTTTTCTTCTTAATAATCGTTGGTTTATTGATGGTTGTTCCGCTTGTTTTTGCAGTAGGTAACTCGTTTAAACCAATGGACGAACTTTTTAAATTCCCGCCTACACTGTTTCCTAATAGAGCAGTATTAACAAACTATACCGACTTATTTGTATTGATGAGTAACTCGTGGGTACCGTTTACACGTTATTTCTTTAATACAATTCTTATTACCTTTGTAGGTACGTTTGGACAGATTGTTTTCTGCTCAATGTGCGCATATCCGCTTTCGCTTTATGAATTCCCCGGAAGAAAGTTTATAACAAGCGCTATCGTTACTTCACTTATGTTTAACGGTACGGTTTTATGGCTTCCGCTTTTCATGATCAAAGCAAAATTAGGTATGATTGATACCTATTGGGCAATTATTGTTCCTACGTTTGGTTCGTCGCTTGGTATGTATCTTATGCGTCAGTTCATGTCACAGATACCCAAGTCACTTATCGAAGCAGCACGTATTGACGGTGCAGGAAGCTTTAAGATTTTCTGGTCAATAGTTCTTCCTCAGGTTAAATCAGCGTGGCTTACACTTATGATTTTCTCTGTTCAATCACTTTGGAACCTTGGTGCTTCGGTATTTATTCAAAGTGAATCGTTAAAGACACTTCCGTATGCACTTAACCAGATTGTTTCAACTGGTATTGCACGTCAGGGTGTTGCTAACGCAGTTACTGTTATAATGATGGTTGTTCCCATAACAATGTTTATCATTTCGCAAAGTAACATAATTGAAACAATGGCTACTTCGGGTATGAAGGATTAAGGAGGGTGAGTATATGAATATTAAAAAAATTACTTCTTTTGCACTTGCACTGATGCTCACCTTAGCTATTGGCGTAAATGCACTTGCAGTTCCTTATGAGAACTACACAATAACTGAGTCAGGTACGTATCAAGAGCCTCAGGCTTACGTTCCCAAAGACGTTATTGACAGTATGGATATCGGTCTTGAAAATCTTGAAGGCAAAGCACTTAGCTCGCCTCAGGATATGATGCTCTTTAAAAATAACGGATATTTTATTGTTTCTGATACAGGGAACAACCGTTTAATTGTTTTTAAAGAGGATATGCGTACAGTACACCAGATTATTTCAACTTGGGATAATAACGGTAAAAAAGATTCATTTAAGTCTAATAATGGTCTTGCTGCGTTTTATCCCGAAAACCTTCTTTACGTTTGCGATACTGCAAACAAGAGAATAGTTGTTTTTGAACTTGATACAGAAACAAATCTTTTCAATTTCTCTCTTACGTATAACGATCCCGGTCTTTCGGCTTACTTTACAAGCGCTGCCGAAGAAATGGAAAAAGGCGAGAGTAGTTCTGTGATTACGCCTTCTCCAGAACCTACGGCAACACCAGAGCCTACGGCAACACCCGATGCTACAACAGCTCCGGAAGGTGAACAGGGAGAAAAGGAAGAAGAAACTAATAGTTCTACAACCACTGATCAGAGTTCGAACTCAAGCATTGTCTACGCACCTACTAAAATGGTTGTAGATAATGCAAAGAGAATGTTTATTGTTTCAAAAAGTTGCTATTTAGGACTTATCGAACTTAAAAGTGATGGCTCGTTCTCAAAGTTCTTTGGTGCTACAAGAACAAAACAGTCACTTTCTTCTTTGCTTAGCAGATTGTTTTCTGCTGAAACAAGAAAAACTCTTCAACAAAATCTTTCAACAGAATATAGTAATGTAACTATCGACGAAGAAGGCTTTATTTACGGAACAATTTCTCTTTTAGAGGCTAAGGATCTTGGTTCGCACTTTAGTTCGTCTTCAGAAATAGGTGCGGCACTTAGAAAACTTAATGCTGCAGGTAGTGACGTTATGATGCGTCAGGGTATTGTTCCTCCTTCGGGCGACTATGGCGATAGTTTAAACAGATCTTCGTATTCTTTTATTGTTGATGCTACTGTTTCAAAAAATAAACTTACAAGCATTCTTGACTCACAAAAGGGTAGAGTATTTACCTATACTAATACCGGTGAATTATTGTATGTTTTCGGTGGACTTGGTGAGAGAAAGAACGATTCATCAGAAAATAAAGGAACGTTTAATCGTGAAGAACAAGTAGGTTATACCGAAGGTACAACAATTGCACCTATTGCAATAGAACTCTTAGCGGATGATGAAACAATAGTTGTTTTAGATGCTTCAGGTGCATGCCTTACGGTTTATAAGCCTACGGAATACGGTCTTATTCTTCGCGAAGCAGTTAATGCTCACGAAGAAAGAAGATATGAAGATGCAGAAAAAGCCTGGAACAAAGTTTTAGGTATGTCATCAAACTCGGCAATTGCATATAAAGGCGTTGGAAAAATCTATTATATGGATGCTGCTGAAGAACTTGATGGCGACCGTCAGAGAGAAACGTATTTAGAGGCGGCAGAATTCTTCAAAAAGGGCTATTCACAATCTGAATACGGTAAAGCTTTCTATAAGTATCGTGATAAAGTTCTTGAGCAGATTATGCCTGTATTGATGACGGTTATTATCATCTTGGCTGCTGGAATTCTTATCTATACTTGGGTTAAGAAATTCAAACACTTTGTTAAAACAGGAGGAAAAAGGCAATGATAGAAAAACTTAAAACATTTGGCGCTGATTTTAAATATGTATTTCACGTTGCCTCGCATCCTGCAGACGGTTTCTGGGATTTAAAGCACGAGAAAAGGGGCAGAGCCTATATCGCAGTTTTGCTTTTTGTGCTTTACGTAATAACAGATATTCTTAATAAGCAGTTTAACGGATATACTTTTAATACTTTTGCTGTTTTCCCACAAGATATTGATATTATTGGTACCTTTACTTCGGTATTTTTAATAGTTACTATTTGGGTTTTGGCAAACTGGGGCTTTACAACCCTTTTTGATGGTGAAGGAAGTATGAGAGATATTCTGATTTACACCGGTTATTCGATGTTGCCGGTTGTAATTTCGCAAACCCTTCTTCTTTTACTTACAAATATTTTAACAACTAATGAAGCAACAATAGTTTCACTTGTTACTGTTTTAGGTATTGGTTGGACGGCAATCTTATTATTTATGGGTACTATGACAACGCACCAATATTCCGGTGTTAAGACCATTATTTCAATTTTTGTAATTTTACTTGGTATGGCAATTATAGTATTCGTAGGGGTATTGTTCTTTTATCTTGTCCAAGAAATCTGGAACTTTATCTACACAATATATCGTGAACTTGAGTTAAGGAGGTAATCAGAAGTGAAAAAGTCAAAAATAATTATTTCCTTATTACTCGTTTTTGTATTAGCAATTCCTGTGCTTTCGTTTACAGGATGTGCCCCTCAAGAGGATACGGGTTATATCACACCAACCAATACTGATCCTGAATATAAATTCTCTTCAGAAAAGGTGCATATCAGAGAAGAAGTTATTGCAGAAAATAATACTACATTTAAGCTTGTTGAAGAAAACAAGAATTACGAGTTTTATTTCAACGAAGAGATTCTTGAGTTTGCTTTAGTTGAAAAGAGTACCGGTGACGTATGGTATTCAAACCCCTCTAAATCTGAACGCGATGCCGGTATTAAAAGCGAAATGAGCAGTCAGATTTCACTGTATTATTTTAATAAGACAGAGGGTAGTAGAAAAACTCTTGAAACGTATATGGACTGCATTTTAAACCAGACGGAAGAGTCTCTTAAAAATGGTGTTAAACAGTTCCATATTGTTGAACACGAAGGCCATTTAAGAGTTATCTACATTCTTGGTTTAATTAAACCTGACTATATTATTCCTACCTGTATGACAAGTGAGGTAGCAGAATCTTATATTCAAAAGCTTAAGGATGCAGGTTATCTTGCCGTTTCTAAATACATAAGCGGTGGTAACGTTTATTCAAAACTTTCGCCTGCCGTTTGGAATTCTTATCCTGAAGACAGACGTGAAGAGCTTTTACAAATTGCTCCTGAAATAGAGGAATATATTGAAGGAGGTCAAACGCTTTATCTTATAGGTGAACCTACAAAGTGGAATAACGGACGTGTTATGACACAGCTTCAGAATGCTTTAGTAGAAGTAGGTATGACCTTAGAAGAGCGTAATGAAATTGACGAGACTTTTGGTGTTGTAAAAGAAGATGCAAAAACTTTCTGGATCCCGCTTGACTACGTTTTAACTGAAAACGGTCTTACTGCAACAATTCCTAATGATGAAATTTCTTTTGACAAATCTGAATTTGCGATTAATGATATAACGCTTCTTCAGTATTTTGGTTCGGCGTCAAGACAAGAGCAAGGTTACATGTTTGTTCCTGATGGTTCGGGCGCTATTGTTAACTTCAATAATGGTAAAACAAACATTAACGGTGCTGTTAAGCTTCAGCTTTACGGCCTTGATGACGGTCTTGCAAGACTTCGTCAGCCCTTTAAGAATCAAACGGCTTCGTTGCCTGTATTTGGTATTAAAAAGGCAAGTTCAGCATTGTTTGCTATAATTGAAAGTGGTAATGCTAACGCAACGATTATTGCTGACATAGCTGGCAAAAATAAAAATATTATTGACAGAAACAGATGCTACTCGCAGTTCAGACTTTATGAGTATGATGAACTTCAGTTTTCAAATGCTTCAAAAGCAGCACTTATTTATCAAAATGAGATGAACTCTGCCGATATATCGATTTCATATACCGTTTTAGCTAACGAAAAGGCTAATTATAGCGGTATGGCAGAATATTACAGAGATTATCTTATTGATAAAGGCGCACTTACACAAAAGAAGTTTACTGACATTCCCTTTAATATTGAACTTGTTGGTGCATATAACCACGATACTGCTTTCCTTGGTGTTGGTTATACCGAGATGAAGGCAATAACTACGTTTGAGCAGTGTGGTGAGCTTATTAAAAAGCTTAGTGAAGCAGGAGTTAAAAATATTTCTGTTAACTACAAAGCTTGGGCAAATAACGGTCTTAGAAACTCTGTATACAACAAGGTAAAAGTTCTTAAAGAACTTGGCGGCAAAAAGGGCTTGGCATCATTACAAGCTTTAGCTGATGAACTTGGTGTAAATCTTTATTTCGAAACCGAGCTTATGTATGTGTATAAAGATACAGCCTTTGATGGATATAGCTCCTTAAACGATGCATCAAGAATGGTAACAAGAGATATTGCTTATCATTATCAGTACGACCCAATCAGTAAAAAAGCTTATGAGCAGGCTGTTGCGGCCAATATGTTTGCAAGCTCTACTGCATACGGAAAGAGCAATACTGCAACAATTGTTTCGCCTTCGGCTATTTATAACGTAAGAAAAGCTGAAAATGCAAGCGGAAACGCAAATAAGGTATTAGAAGACCTTGTTGAATATGGCATTAAGGGCGTAAGTCTTGGAAGTATGTCACAGCATCTTTCGGGCAACTATAAGGTAAATGACTTCTGGGATAGAGATGAAGTTTCAAAGGTATATGCTGAAGTTGCAAAACTTTATTCTGAAGAACTTAACGTAATGGGCAAGGGTGTTAATTCATATATTCTTCCTTACGTAGATTCTATTTTTGAAATTAGCAATACAAGCAGTAACTTTAACCTTGCCGACGCTTCGGTACCGTTCTATCAGATGGTAATTCACGGAAGTATTGAGTATTCGGGTGAGCCTATTAACTTAAATGGCGATCCTACACTTGTATATCTTCAGGCTATTGAAGCAGGTTCCGGTTTATATTATCGTTGGTGTTATGAAAATAACGATAAGGTTAAGGACCTTGTTTTTGAAGGTATGTATTCGCTTAGTTACGTTTCGTGGCTTGATGACGCTATTGAAATGTATAAGAAATATAACGATTTACTTAAGGATACTTCGTCAGCACTTATTGCTTCACACGAAATTCTTAGTGAAAACGTTAACAAGGTTACTTATAGTAATGGCGTTGTAGTTTACGTAAACTATGGCGAAACTGACTACATTGCCGAAGATGGTACAGTAGTTAAGGCAGAAGATTTTGCAAAGGGGGGAGTTAAATAATGAAAAAGCCTAGGACTTATAAATTAGGGCTTATGACAAGACGTTCATTAAACGGATGGCTTTTCATTCTCCCGTTCCTTCTTGGTTTTATATTCTTTGTTTTATCACCTATTTATACTGCATTGGTACTTTCATTTAACGTAGAGGTTTTTGACGGTGTTACCGGAATTACCAATATCGAATCTTATGGATTTAAAGCATATGAAAACGTAATTCAACCTCACTTTATTGATAGGTTAGAGGCTTCGGGGTTAAATATGATAGTGCAGGTACCCTGTATATTGATATTTAGCTTCCTTATGGCAAACGTTTTAAACCAGAATTTCCATGGAAGAACGTTGGCAAGAGCTATCTTGTTTATGCCTGTTATTACTTCAGCAGGTGTTGCTGCTACGCTTTTAGGAAAAGATGTCGGTGTTGACCAATCACAAATGGCGGCGCTTGGCGCACAATCTATGAACGTTGCAGGTAATATTAAAGCGTCGCTTGGCGGCACGTTTGGTAATATAATAAGCGGAGCGTTTGATCAATTAACGGTTATATTAAATGCTTCGGGCGTTCCGATACTTATATTCCTTGCAGGTCTGCAAACCATATCGCCTTCGATATTTGAATCTTCAAAGGTTGAAGGTGCTACCGCTTGGGAAAACTTCTGGAAGATAACATTCCCGATGATAAGCCCTATGATTTTGGTTAACACCATTTATACTTTAATTGAAGTTCTTTGTAGTATGAACAACCCAATGCTTGATTATTTGTATAAGGTTAAAGAAGTTGACCAGGTAGAAATTATGGCTATGAGCTGGACGTATTTCTTAATCACTGCAATAGTAATCAGTATTGTTGCATGGATTATGTCCAAGCTTGTTTACTACGAGAATTAAAGGGAGGTGCATAGTATGGCTATTAAAGAAGAACTTAAAAAGTTCAATGAAGTTGGTGCAGAAGAAGTTGATCACTATGTACCGCCTACACTTACAAAGTGGCAAAAGTTTAAAAAAGTAGTACTTGGAAAACGTACGTTTTCAATTCTTTGGGGTGCTTTAAGAGCAGTTTTACTTATTGGTATTGCGTATCTTATCATATATCCTATGCTCATAACGATTATAACCTCGTTTATGACGCGTGCAGACGTGTATGATCCAACTGTAATACTTATTCCTAAAACAATTAATTTTAACGCATACGTTGCAATGTGGAAATTTGCTGATATTCCAAGTCTTTATCTTAATTCGTTTTTAACTTCGATAGGGTTTGGCCTTTTACAGATGTGTTCTTGTACCGTAGTAGCTTATGGTCTTGCTCGCTTTAAATTTAAGGGTAACAACTTTATGTTCCTTATGTGTATCTTTACACTTATGGTACCGATTCAGATGCTTACCTACGCTATGTTTTTCAGATATAAGGCTTTTAACCCCATGTATATGTTTACATTTGGTGAAGAGCTTTATAGAATACCTAACATTGATTTAACTCGCGGTTGGACTGCAATTGGTTTGCTTTCGGCAACAGCTACTATGTATCGTAACGGCTTGTTTATATTCCTGCTTCGTCAGTACTTTATTAACCAGCCCAAAGAACTTGAAGAAGCTGCATATATCGATGGTGCAGGTCCTTTCAGAACGTTTGTTCAGGTTATGCTTCCAAGTGCACTTCCGATGCTTGTTACGGTTTTACTTTTTGCAATAGTTTGGCAGTATAACGATACTTACTATATTGCTATGCTAAACCCCACGGCAAAGGTTATGGCGACTAAGATTGGTGAAGCCGGTTCGGCATATGTAACAAGCGTATTGCAGATACAGGGCGACACAGTTTTAAACTCGCTTTACCAGTCTGCTTGTACGGTTATGCACGTTGCACCTATCGTAATTTTATATTGCTTTGGCCAGAGATTCTTTGTTCAGAGTATCGAAAGATCAGGTATGGTAGGTTAAAAAATAATAAACGGTTCAGCAAAAAAGCTGAACCGTTTTTATTTTTGGCATATAAGTTTTTTTAAACCGTTTGAATAGTGTGTATAGGATTTCTCATGTGCCTTTGCTTTTAAAATGCGCCACTCACAATCATCGCAAATTAATTTTCCTAAAATGTAAAGATTATCCCGCTTTTCCTTTTGACAGATGCAGCAAACGTCCAAATAAATCACCTCAGTTTGATTATCACCATATTTATTATATGATATTCAATTAGTAATAAAAAAGTTAAACCTCGGGTTTTAAATCATTGTATCGTGTGCAAGTTTTGCCGCGTCTTCATTGGGAAGACATGATAATAAATATATTGGTGTTGTTGTTAATAAAACGTCTAACAACTCTAAAAGACGTGCAGTTTTTGTTTCGCCTGCTTTGCGCATCGTCTGTTCAAGCAAACGGGGAAGCGCTTCAAATGGAGTTAACTTGCGGATAGAATTAATTTTTGCACGCTCAATAAAGCAAATTGCCTTAAGAGGAACGCAAATGTTTGAATTTAACGTGCTTTTGCCGCTCCATGGGGTGCCGTAGACGTAAAATAAACCGTTTTTAAGGCGAATTGCGGGCTTATCGTCATTGATATAAACAACGTCATCAAAAACCTTTTTCCAAAGCTTTGTGTGCGTTGATTTGCCTACACCTGAATTAGCAGAGAATAAAAATGCCTGACCGTCAAGTGCAATGGCGGATGAGTGAAAGACAAAGCCGTCGTTTTCTAACATTAGTGAAGAAAATTTTGCACCGTGTAAAAAATAGTCCCAATCTTCAATTTCTGCAGTAGGGTGTGCGTCAATAAAACGCTTTGCCGCTTCGGGTGAAAATTTTAATTCGATAGCGCTCGGGTCAAATTCAACCTCGTATTTTTTTCCATTGCGTGCGGTAATTGAAGATGCGTCAATATTTAATTTTAAGTCGGCAATTTTATAGGTTTTAATCAAAATTTTCTATCCTTTATAGCAAGGTTGATTATGTATTTTCCATATTCGGTAGATTCTAACTCCTTGCCAAGTGCCATTAATTGCTCGGTAGAGATAAAGCCGCGACGCCATGCAATTTCTTCTATACAAGAAATATAAAAGCCCTGAAGTGACTGAATTGACTGAACGTACGTTGCAGCAGTGAGCATACCTTGTGGTGTACCGGTATCAAGCCAAGCCATACCTCTGCCCATTAAAACAACGTTAAGCTCGCCCCTGCGAAGATACTCGTTGTTAATTGCTGTAATTTCAATTTCACCTCGAGGAGAAGGCTGAACGTTTTTAGCAATTTCAACAACGTTGTTATCATAAAAATAAAGTCCGGGAACTGCGTAGGGGCTCTTTGGTTCGGCAGGCTTTTCTTCTAAGGATACAACCTTAAGGTTTTCGTCAAATTCAACAACGCCAAAAGCGCGTGGGTCAGAAACAGGGTAGCCAAAAACAGTTGCACCGCTTTCGTTTGCCTTTGCCTTGAATAATAATTGCGAGAAGTTTTGACCATAAAATACGTTGTCGCCTAAAACAAGACAAACGTTATCTTCACCAATAAACTTTTCGCCAATGATAAATGCATCGGCAAGACCTCGGGGCTTATCCTGAACGGCATATTCAAAACGGACACCAAGCGAAGAACCGTCACCTAAAAGGCGCTGATAATTTGGTGTATCTTCAGGCGTTGAAATTATTAAAATTTCGTCAATTCCTGCAAGGAAAAGTGTAGAGAGGGGATAGTAGATAAGTGGCTTATCGTAAACAGATAAAAGCTGTTTAGAAACAACTTTTGTCATAGGATAAAGGCGAGTGCCCTTGCCGCCTGCAAGAATTATACCTTTTGTTTTTTTTCTTATCATATAAACCTCCAAAAAATAAGGTAAGTAAATTATAGCATTTTATTTAATTTTATGCAATATTTAAAAGTCCAAACTTACGCAAAATGCGTCTTAAAACGCGTGTGACGGGAAGAAAAAAAGTATTAAACTTAAATATAAAACTATCGCAGTTAATACGTTTTCCGTTATGAAAATAATGGTCAACAACGGCAATAATATCTTCAAATTTAACGTTTTCGGTCCAAAATTGATTATCCCCGCGTGCTATAAAAAAGTCGCTATTTATCTTTATTGCGCGGTGCATAGTAGCTGCTCCGTTTTTTCGGTAAAAAACTATATCGTTCTTTTTTAAGTTGCGCTTTATCAAAAAAACCTTATCGCCATTTTTTATAGTGGGAAGCATACTAATACCGGTAGGCGAAAAATACGCGCCGTTATTTGCGGCACATTCTTCAATTAAGGGGATAAGCTCATTAATTGGTACTTTCATCTAAAATTCCGTTTTCTTTAAGAAGTTTTACAAAATCAGATGCATCATTGATAGCAGTTTGTTTATCAACGTCATATTCGCTAAGTAAGATGTCGGCAAGGTCAGAGATCGTGGCACCAAGAATAAGTCTGTTCCACATTAACTCTGCTGATTCGTTTAAAGTTATCATACCATCAAAATCACAGGTAGAATCTGTAGCAGTAACAACCGTCATTCCAGCAACCTTACGAAGAACAAAACCTTTTTTAAGTTTCATTGTATTTCCTCCAACAACTTTTATGACTATATTATATACCACATTAAAAAAAAACACAACAAAGTTTTAAATATAAATAAAGTGTTAATAAAATATAAAAAATGCTTGACTACTAATAGGTGTTAGGTTATAATAAAAATAACTTATGAATTTGTACTCGAACATATTAAAATGTTAGTGAGGTTTTGTTATGAAAGGTTACGTTAAGCCTGAGGTTAAAGTTATTAAGATAGAAGCTTCGGATGTTTTAAATTATAGCTCTGGTGCTGAGACAGAAGTTACTTATGTACAAATAGATTAATAATAAAAAGTTATCAAACCAACCAAATGGTTGGTTTGTTTATTTTTGGAAAAAATGAATATTTTGTTAATAGGAAGTCATTCTTAACAAAAGGAAACCTTTTTTGTATTAAAGTGTAAAAAATGTAAAAAAGCCGTAAATACAGTAGTTTTTTGATATTTATATTGACGAGCAATACAAAATATGCTATCATATAAACGCTTGTTGTGTTTTGTTGCACTTTAAATTGTTAAAAAAATATTAAAATGTCTTCAAGCTAATAAACGTAAGGGAGATAATAATGCCCGAAGTTTTTGTAAGCGATAAAGAACTTATCGCAAGACAGTTTAAAATTAAAGGAAAAGTTAAAATCATACGTAATATTGGCAATGGCTATATTAACCGTACATTTTTGGTAGAAACGTATACTGAAGACGGTCAGCGACACAGATATACACTTCAAAGAGTTAATACAAACGTTTTCAGAGATATGGATGCTCTTATGCAAAATTTCGTGCTTATAACAGAGCATTTACACGAAAAGTTTTTACTTGAAGGGCACAGAGATAAATTGGGCAGTATTCCGATGATTGTCAAAACGTTGTCGGGCGAAGATTATCTTAAAACAGATACGGGTTGTTGGCGAATGATGACGTATTTTTCGCACGTTTATACGATGGATATTCCCGAAAACCCAGAGGTGTTTTATCTTTGCGGTAAAAGTTTTGGTAAATTTATCTGTGACGTTAGTGATATTGATCCAAAAAAGATAAATATAACAATACCCAATTTTCATAATACTTACTCGCGTTATCTTGATTTAGAAAGGGCAATAAAAGAAGACCATGCAGAGCGTGTGCATGAAGTTATGCCGGAGATAGAATTTATTCGCAACCATACCGGAATTATGAAGATGATTTCATCGGCACTTGAGGAAGGCCGCATTCCAACGCGTATTACGCATAATGATACAAATTTAAACAATATTTTGTTTGATAAAGATACTAATATGCCGGTTGCGGTAATCGATCTAGATACCGTTATGCCGTCATCGTTATTGTACGATTATGGTGACAGTCTTCGCATAGGTACCAATACTGCGTGTGACGACGAACGTGATTTATCAAGGGTATCTTGTAACTTAGAATTGTATGAAAAATATACGCGCGGCTTTTTAGAAAGCTGTGGCGAGATTATGACTAAAGAAGAAATAGAACTTCTTCCTTGGGCATCCAGAATAATTACTATTGAAGACGGAATAAGATTTTTAACCGATTATATTAACGGTGACACTTATTATATTATTCATCGTGCAAAACAAAATCTTGATAGAGCAAGAACACAGTTAAAACTTATTGCCGATATGGAAGAAAAAGCAGGCGAGATAGAAAGAATAACTTTAAAGATACGTAAAGAATTAAATTTATTATAATTGTGGAGGAAAAATGAGGGCAATTTTGTTGGCGGCTGGCAAGGGAACGAGACTTCACTCTGCCGAGCATGACTGTCCTAAAGTAATGCACAAGGCGTGCGGAAGACCTTTGCTTGATATAGCACTTGAACTTGTTGGCTTTGTAGAAAAAAAGGACACGTATATCGTTGTTGGATATAAAAAAGAACAGATAATAGAAGCGTTTGGATCAGAGTTTAATTATATTGAACAGCTTGAACAAAACGGTACCGGACACGCAGTTGCTTGCTGCGCTAAAGAATTTGAAGGATATAAGGGCTCTGTTATTGTAACCTACGGAGATATGCCACTTTATAGACGCGAATCTTTGGAGGCACTGGTTAAAGCACACGAGGAATCGGGTGCGGCGTGTACGGTTATGACGGCGGTTAATCCCGAATTATTATCTTACGGAAGAATTACAAGAGATAAAAGTGGAAAATTTGCAGGCATAGTTGAAGCAAAAGATTGCACTAAAGAGCAGTATGCAATTTCTGAACTTAATTCGGGTGTTGCGGTGTTTGATAGCGAGGCACTTTTTAATATTCTCCCTAAACTTAAAAACAATAATAATCAAAATGAATATTATCTTACTGACGTTCCTGCACTTATGCTTGTAAACGGATATAAGGTAGAATTATTCCCGATTTCTGACGGTGACGAAATTCGCGGTGTTAACACGCCCGAAGAACTTATCGAAGCAGAGCAGATAATTTTAGCAAGAATGGCATAAGCCTTCTTGCTTTTTATTTATAGGAAAGAAAATGATTGACGAAAAAATATTACAACTTTTAAAACAAATTAAAGAACTTGCTGTTGGTGAAAATTTTAAAGAAAGCCTTTCGGCATCCGATATAGAAAGTTTGCTACCCTTTTTAAAAAGGCATGGCTTTGAACATTTGCTTTTTGATATTTTGCAAAAAAATGAAATAGAAGAAAACAAACTTTTTGGTATTGCACAGCAAAAAAAGAAAAAGACTGTTTTTAAAAGTATTTTGCAGCAACAAGCGCAAGAAAATATGACAAATGCACTAAAAAAAGCAAATATTCCATATATTTTGCTTAAAGGCGCGGTTATAAAAAATTTGTATGGTGAAGCATGGATGCGCATTAGCGACGACATTGATATTTTAGTAAGGTCAGAGGATATAGAAAAAGCTGAGCAAGTGGCAAAAGGCGCAGGTTTTGCATTTAACTCTCGCAGTACGCACGATGTTTCATTCGTTGATGCAAACAAGATCAAAATAGAGCTTCATTACGACTTAATAGAAGATTCTTGCGCAAAAGATGCTAATAAAGTGCTTTTAAAAGTGTGGGATAGCGCAATTAGGGTTAGCGAAAATGAATATCGCTTAACTGATGAAATGACGTATTTTTACCATATTGCGCATCTTGCCAAGCACTTTGAACTTGGCGGCTGCGGAGTACGTGCAATTTTAGATACGTTTTTATTAAATAATATCAGTTTTGATAAAGAAAAACGAGAAGAATTATTACGTGAAGGCGGACTTAAAGTTTTTTCTAAAAAAGTAGAGGCACTTTCGCGTATTTGGTTTTCGGAAGATAAAAACGAAGATGCAGACGTTGATACTATGGCAGATTATATAGTGCGAGGAGGAAGCTTTGGCTCTTTTTCTAATTTTGCTCAAGCAAACGAAGAAAAAGAAAAGCAGACACTTTTGCGATTGTTTTTTCCTAAAAAAAGAGATATGGAAAAACTTTTTCCGCCTGTAAAAAAATATGCGTTGCTTTTGCCTGTTTTCTGGTTAGTTAGAATTTTAAAAAAGATTTTTAAAGGAAATAATTCTCATTCTATAAAAAAGATAAAATCGTTAAAATCTAAAAGAGAACAGACAAAAAGTGCCACAGAATTTTTTAAAGCTATCGGACTTTAATTTATTATTGAAAAATTTACTAAAATTTGGTATAATTAATTAAACAAAACATATATGCTTTGTTTAAAGAACAGTTTAAGGAGAATTTTTATGCAAAAAGAATTTTTACAAGAATACTTACGTTGGCTAAAAAACGCAATCGAAGATATTGATGTTGCAAATGAGCTTAAAGCTATAGAAGGCAACGAAGAAAAGATAGAAGATGCGTTTTACCGCGACCTTGAGTTTGGTACAGGCGGACTTCGAGGTGTTATAGGTGCAGGAACAAACAGAATGAACATTTACACAGTTGCAAAGGCTTCGCAAGGTCTTGCAGACTACGTTGTAAAGCATTTTGCACCCGAGGAAAGAAGTATCGCCGTAAGCTATGATTCGCGTATTAAGTCAGATCTATTTGCACGTATTGCTTCAGGCGTTTTTGCG
Organism: Clostridia bacterium; assembly: GCA_045536015.1. Classification (GTDB taxonomy): domain Bacteria; phylum Bacillota; class Clostridia; order Christensenellales; family QALW01; genus JAZSMS01. The sequence goes on along the minus strand of JAZSMS010000007.1, from coordinate 35,341 downwards.
GCAAACGGAATAAAGGTTTACATCTATCCCTGCTTGATGCCTACACCGTGCTTATCTTATGCTACACGCGCGCTTAAATGTGCTTCGGGCATTATGGTTACTGCATCGCATAATCCTTCAAAATATAACGGCTATAAGGTTTACGGTAATGACGGTTGCCAGATAACTACTGAGGCTGCAAAGGAAATTTTAGCCGAGATTGAAAAGCTTGACGTATTTAATGATATTAAGCGTATTGATTTTGAAGAAGGCGTTAAAAACGGCAAAATTGAGTATATTTCCGAGCAAATTTATACTGACTTTACAAATGAAGTTAAGGCGCAGTCAATGCTTGGCGACGAAAAGGTTAATAAAGACCTTGCAATAGTGTATACACCTTTAAACGGCTCCGGTCTTAAACCTGTTTTGCGTGCTCTTACCGAAAGCGGATTCTCTAATATAACCGTTGTTAAAGAACAGGAACAGCCCAACGGAAATTTCCCAACCTGCCCTTATCCTAACCCCGAGATTAGAGAAGCACTTCAACTTGGTCTTGACTATGCAAAAAAGTGCAATGCAGACCTTTTGCTTGCTACTGACCCCGACTGTGACCGCGTAGGAATTGCAGTTAAGGATGCTTCGGGCGAACACGTACTTTTAACGGGTAACGAAGTTGGTATGCTTTTACTTGACTTTATTTGCTCGCGCAGAATTGCTATGGGTAAGATGCCAAGTGATCCCGTTGTTGTTAAAACTATAGTTACTATTGATATGGCAAAGCGTATTGCTGCAAAATACGGTGTTAAAACTATTGATATTTTAACCGGCTTTAAGTTTATTGGCGAGCAGATTGGTTTGCTTGAGGCGCAGGGCAAAGAAGATTCGTATATTCTTGGCTTTGAAGAGAGCTACGGATATCTCTCGGGCACGTATGTTCGCGATAAAGATGCGGTTAATGCGGCGTTTTTGATTTGCGAAATGTTTGCTTTTTATGCAAGCAAAGGCATTTCGTTGCTTGATAAACTTAACGGACTTTACGAAGAATTTGGCTATTGTTTGAATACCCTTTATTCGTTTGAATTTGAAGGCTCAGCAGGCTTTGCTAAAATGCAGCAGATAATGAAATCGTTCAGAGAAAGCACGCCTGACTTTAAGGTGCGCAATGTTGAAGAAGTGCTTGACTATTCACTTGGCATTAACGGCTTACCTAAGGCAGACGTTATCAAGTTTATACTTAATGATAACTGCTCGGTTGTAATTCGTCCTTCGGGAACAGAACCCAAGGTTAAGGCATATATTTCCGTAAGTGCACAAACAAAGGATGCGGCAAGAGAAATTGAACAACAACTACTTGCTTCACTTAAAGATTATTTTAATTAGTTGCTACAACTAAAAACATTAAAGCCACCCGTTAAAAGCGGGTGGCTTAGTGTTTTGATGTCATTTCATAGCTTTGCTATCAAAGAAGAAATTTTTATTTTATAGTTAAAAATTAAAGAAAAAAGGAAAATAAGATTTTTGCTTTTTAATTAAACTTTCTGCACATTTTTGTTATTGCAAAAAAGCGATATAGGTGTTAAAATATATAAAATAACTTTGGAGATGTTATGATGGATAAAACAAGTCAGTTTTCACAAAAAGATATTCGGGACAACAAGGGAATTTCCGCTTGGGCATATTTTGGCCTTTTGTTTGTCGTACCATATTTTGCCGCAAGCGATTCGCCTTTTGCCCAGTTTCACGCACGTCAGGGATTTGCGCTTACGCTTAGTCAGTTTGTTTTTATTTTATTTATCTTTATTGCGCATTTGTTAAGCGCATTTGCAAGCATCTTTTCGCTTGTAACTTTGATTTTGTTTTTTTTGTTTTTTATTTACGTTTGGTTTTTTACTATTTATGGATTAGTTAATACGCTTAAGGGTAAAGCAAAGGTGCTTCCATTTATCGGTCCAAAAAAATAAAAAAATTGTAAAAAAATAAAAAGCCGTGTCATATCTTTTATACAAATGGAGGTATAAAATTATGATATGGCTTATTAGTTTACTGCTTGAGATGCCCTTTTTAATAGGGCATATTAAAATTTCGTTTCCTAAACCGCTAAAAAAGGAAGAAGAAAAAGAGCTTATACAAAAAAATCTGCAAGGTGACCTTGATGCTAAAAACAAGCTTATCGAACATAATATGAGACTTGTTGCGCATATTGCGAAAAAGTATGCTGCATCAGGCGTTGATAATGACGATTTAATTTCAATAGGTTCTATTGGCTTAATAAAGGCGGTAAATTCTTATCATCCCGATAAGACTGCGCATCTTGCAACGTACGCTTCAAGGTGCATAGAAAATGAAATTTTAATGTTTTTGCGGTCGAGCAAAAAGCAACGTGCCGAAATTTCTCTTTACGAGCCGCTTGGTACGGATAAAGAGGGAAATGAGGTCTCTTTGCTTGATATTTTACAATCTGACGACAAAGACGTCGAAACAAGCGTTGACGAGCGTGTAAATTATAAAAAGTTGCTTAAAAAAATGAAAAAGGTGCTTAATTTAAGGGAAATTAAAATTATAGCACTCAGGTTTGGACTGTTTGGGCAAGCACCGTGTACACAAAGAGAGGTAGCGCAAAAACTCAATATTTCACGTTCTTACGTAAGCAGAATAGAAAAAGCGGCACTTCAAAAGCTTAAAGAATAATTTTTTAACATTTTTATTTTAATTACACTTATTTTTCAAAATTAAAGTATATAATATTTACAAACAGAAAAGGTGATATAAAAATGATTGGCGATAAATTTAAAAAGTTTATGTACGGACGTTACGGCGTAGATCAATTCGGAAAGGATATGCTTATTTTGGGCGTTTCTTTTTCGGTTTTGTCAATGATATTAAGTTGGTTTAATATTCCGATTATAACAACGGTTTTATCGTTTATAAGTACCGCGTTGCTTATTTATATAATTTACCGTACGTTTTCAAAAAATATTAACCGTCGAGTTATGGAAAACAATAAATATTTAGGAAAAAAGAACCGCTTTTTAACTAAGTGCAAGTTTAATGTGACACGAATTAAAGATGCAAAAGAATTTGTTTACGTTAAGTGCCCAAATTGTAAAAATTACTCCCGCGTACCAAGAGGAAAAGGTAAAATTAAAATTACTTGCCGAGTTTGTAAAACACAGATTAATAAAAAGGTATAAAAAACAGTCCGAAAAAATCGGACTGTTTTTTGTTATTTCTTAAGTTTAGAAAACAAGCTTTTCTTTAATAAAGTCTGCAACCTTTTCGATAGGAAGCGTTATTTGCTCCATAGTATCGCGGTCACGAACGGTTACGGTGCCTTGCTCAAGAGTATCAAAGTCAACCGTTACGCAGTATGGAGTGCCGTTTTCATCCTGACGGCGATAGCGCTTGCCGATTGAGCCTGCCTCGTCGTAATCAACGGGGAAGTGCTTTGCTAAAAGAGCGTGAACTTCAAGAGCCTTTTCACTTAACTTCTTTTGTAAGGGAAGTACTGCACACTTAAACGGAGCAAGTACGGGGTGAAGATGAAGCACGTTTCTAACGTCGCCGTTTTCAAGCGTTTCCTCTTCAAAAGCGTTGCAAAGGAAAGCAAGAGTAACGCGGTCGGCACCAAGCGAAGGCTCGATGCAGTAGGGAATATACTTTTCGTTTGTGATGGGGTCAAGGTATTCCATATTTTCGCCACTATGCTCGGCGTGGCATTTAAGGTCATAGTCGGTTCTGTCGGCAACACCCCAAAGCTCGCCCCAACCAAACGGGAAGAGATATTCAAAGTCTGTTGTTGCTTTTGAGTAGAAAGCAAGCTCTTCGGGCGAATGATCGCGTGTTCTTAAGGCTTCTTCCTTAATGCCAAGGTCAAGCAACCACTGCTTGCAGAAATTGCGCCAATATTCAAACCATTCAAGGTCCTCGCCGGGTTTGCAGAAGAATTCAAGCTCCATCTGCTCAAACTCTCTTGTTCTAAAGGTAAAGTTGCCGGGAGTAATTTCATTTCTGAAAGATTTACCTACCTGACAGATACCAAATGGAACTTTTTTACGGGTCGTTCGTTGAACGTTTTTAAAGTTTACAAAAATACCTTGTGCAGTTTCGGGACGGAGGTAAACGGTTGAAGAAGTATCTTCCGTAACACCCTGGAAGGTTTTAAACATAAGGTTAAACTTACGTATTGCAGTCCAGTCTTTTTTGCCGCAGGTGGGACAAACGATGCCATTTTGGTCTATATATTCTTCCATTTGTTGATTGCTCCAACCGTCAACAACCATATCGGTGCCTTTTTCGTGGTTAAAGTCTTCTATAAGCTTATCAGCGCGGTAACGAGCCTTACAAGCCTTGCAGTCCATTAAAGGATCGGAAAATCCCCCAACGTGACCGGAAGCAACCCAAACTTCAGGGTTCATTAAGATTGCGCAGTCAACACCTACGTTGTAGGGGCTTTCCTGAACAAATTTTTGCCACCAAGCTTTTTTTACGTTGTTTTTAAGTTCTACACCAAGCGGACCGTAATCCCAGGTGTTTGCAAGACCGCCGTAGATCTCGCTTCCGGGGTAAATAAAACCTTTACCCTTACAAAGAGAAATAACTTTTTCCATATCCATATCAAAATACCTCTATTATATTTGATATTACCATTATAAACAAAAATCACTATATGTCAAATCAAAAAGTTCTTTATTGTGTAAATTTAACGTATATATTACTATATATCGTGGTGCGAAAATTAAAATTTAAATAAAATGTTTCTAAAATAATAAAAAATTATGTTGCAATTTGATAAAGCATAGTGTATAATTAATTTAAAGTTTTTTATCAGGAGGAAATAAAATGAAAAAACTACTTGCTGCCATTATTACTTTGGCAATTACTATCTCTTGCTTAAGTGTTGTTTGCTTTGCGCAGGCAGAGCCTGTAGACAACAATGCTGCAACCGAAACTAAAACGGTTGAAAGCCTTGTTGGTGCATATTATATGCAAGGTGAATGCGGTACCGGCGATATTCCCGGCGGAGCAAAATATACCACCGACTATGATTATACTATTGCAGACCAACTTTCAAAAGTTTTAGATGGTACTGACAGAGTTCCTTATTACGCTTATAACCGTAATAATGCTCTTCACTTTGATAGATTTTCAAAGACCGTTTTAATTAACGAAATGGATCTTGCTGCAGCTGCCGGTATTGACTTTGTTGCATATAAGTATTATGCAGGTGTTGGTAAAAACGGCACCATCAGATCGGCACTTTCGCTTATGAACGCTCAGTTCAAACAGCACGTTTCTGCTTACACCCAGGCTGTAGGCTTTGCAAAGCCGGTTATGTTCTGTGGCGTTATTGATGGTGATTTCGATGCCAATAGAGATGCTACATATTTCTTAAGCGACTATATGCTTCAAAAGGGTTATCTTACCTCTGAAGACGGACGTCCCGTTGTATTTATTCTTTGGAGTGATGCTGCTACGGTTAAAGATCAGGTAGACATCATCAACAGAAAGTTTGGTAATGCTGTTAAAAATGGTCATGACGAATCAAAGAAAAACAGTGCAGAAACAATCTTTCCTATCGAAATTCAGACAGCCTATTTTGTTGCTCTTAATGCACCCAACTATGCAGCAGCAACTGCAGCAGGTTGCGAGGCTATTTCGTGGTATGCGGGTTCCGGTTCAAACGGCGAAGCTTATTCGGCAATGGTAGAGCGCGTTGAAGCAAACTGGGCATCAAATGCAGAAAACGTTATTCCCAATGTTGTAACAGGTTTTGATAAGTCTGTCCTTGCCGGCAAGACCATCAAGGTTGACGGTATGCTTAAATATTATGACGATGAAGCCACATCTGTTCGTTTTGAGCTTTCGGGTAAAGAAACTGATAAGGTTGCAAAGGCAACTACAGAAGAGTTTGTTGCTCACGTTAAAAAGGCTGTTGAAACAACCAATAAGCCCGCTAACTTAAAAGCAACTATGATCTATGCTTGGGATGATTTTGCAGGCGGCGCATATCTTTGCCCCACAAAGACTGCTACCGAATATCAGTATGAGTATTCTTATCTTAAAGCATTAAGACAGTATTTCTATGGCAATGAAAACTTACCCGCAGTTAAGTTTATGACAGACGGTGATGCTGATTATAAATTCATCTGCACCGACATTAAGGGTAACTTATTTAAGTATGACTATGACGAAAAGCTTGTTGCAAAGCTTGACGCACAGGGCAATCCTATAGTTGATGCAACACCTACTCCTGTTCCGGACGAAGAGGAAGATAATGGTGGAAACGTACTTTACATTGCTATTGCTGCAGGCGCAGTTGTTGTTATTGCAGTTGTTGTTATAATAATTGTTGCCGCTTCTAAAAAGAAAAAGGCAGCAGGCGCAGCAGAAAAAAATAAATAATTATTATCGGCTGCCTTTTTAGGCAGCCGTTTTTTTGTATGAAAAAGAAAGATATTGAATTTGTTATAAACGAACTAAAAAAACTTTATCCCTATGCTAAAGCAGAATTGGTTTTTTCTAATAATTACGAGCTGTTAGTTGCCGTAATGCTTTCGGCTCAGTGTACTGACAAAAGAGTAAACCAAGTTACAAAAGAGCTTTTTAAGGAATATAATACGCCGCAAAAAATGATAACGCTTACGCAGGAAGAACTTGAGAAAAAGATTTTTTCGTGCGGCTTTTATAAAAATAAGGCAAAAAATATTCTTGCGACCTCTAATGAACTTATTGAGAAATATAATGGAGAGGTTCCTGGAGATATTGCAACACTTCGTACGCTTGCAGGAGTGGGAAGAAAAACTGCAAACGTGGTTGCGGCAGTTGGTTTTGGTATTCCTGCGATAGCAGTCGATACCCATGTTTTTAGAGTTTCAAATCGAATAGGAATTGTAAATGCTAAAAATGAACTTGAAACGGAACTTCAGCTTCAAAAAGTGATAAATAAAGAGCAATGGCTTGACGTGCATCATTTGTTGATTTTTCACGGAAGATATTGTTGCGCTTCGCGGAAGCCCGAATGTGAACGTTGCACAATCAAGGGTGTGTGCAAGTATTTTAATTGTCAAAATAGATAAAAGATGCTACAATACATTAGATTTCTTTTTAAAAATAAGAAAATTAAAAAGCAACTTTACGTTTGATAAATGGTTATTTGGCAATATTTCCATTAATATAAACAACAATTATTTTCATAATAAAAAGGAAAAACACGTAATTTTCAGGAGAAAAATATGTTTATTGATTACGTAAAAATTTTTGTAAAAAGCGGTAACGGCGGTAACGGCGGATTATCTTTCCATAGGGAAAAGTACGTGCAAACGGGTGGACCTGACGGTGGTAATGGCGGAAAGGGCGGCGATGTAGTAGTTGTTGTTGACCCTGATATGCGCACACTGTTAGATTTTCATTTTCAAAAGCACTTTACTGCCCAAGACGGTGAAAACGGTGCTTCTAATCTTCGCACGGGAGCAAGAGGAAAGAGTGTAGAAATTCGCGTTCCGCGCGGTACCATTGTTAAGGATGCTGAAACCGGCGGAGTTATAGCTGATATGTTTGAAAAGGATGCACGCGCAGTTATTCTTGAAGGCGGCAGAGGCGGCAGAGGAAATGCAAGCTACGCTTCGGCTAAATTACATTCACCAAATTTTGCACAAAACGGCGAAATTACAAAACAGCATAAGATAATTTTAGAACTTAAAACCATTGCAGACGTTGGTTTAGTAGGCTTTCCTAACGTTGGTAAATCAACCATACTTTCGGTTATTTCAAAGGCAAGACCCAAAATTGCAAATTACCACTTTACCACGCTTGAACCTAACTTGGGCGTTGTTAAAATTGATAATTCTACCTTTGTTGCGGCAGATATCCCCGGCCTTATCGAAGGTGCGGCAGAGGGCGCAGGTCTTGGTCACGCTTTCTTGCGCCATATAGAAAGAACACGCGTTATTATGCACGTTGTTGATATTTCTGGCTGTGAGGGACGCGATCCCGTAGAGGATTACCGCGCCATAAATAAGGAACTTGAAAACTATTCACTTGCGCTTGGCGACGTTCCGCAGTTTGTGGTTGCCAATAAGTCTGAAATGTTTGGCGCACAAGACAATATAAAGCGCTTACAAGAGGAAATAGGCGATGCACCGCTATATGTTGTTTCTGCGGCGACAAACAAGGGGTTTGAGCCTCTTTTGCGCGCTATTGCGCAAAAATTAAAAGAGCTTCCCGAGCCTGAACCGATTCCTTCAGAGGTGCAGATTACCTACAAAGAGGATAAATCTCAGTTTGAAGTTAAAAAGCTTTCCCAAGAGCTTTACGTTGTAGAAGGCAATCTTATTGATGACTTGTTACGATCTATCAACTTTGAAGACACGCTTTCGCTTGATTATTTCCAACGTATGCTTCGCGAAAAGGGCGTTATTCAGGCTTTACGTGATAAAGGCGCAACGGACGGCTGTGTTATCAGGATCGACGAAATGGAATTTGATTTTGTTGATTAAGACGGTTAAAAATGAATACGGATAATGCAAACATAATTAAAAGACCGCCAAAAATTAAATAATAGGCTTTATACGGCGTAAATATGCTTAAAACAAAAAGCATTACGCCGTATTTTATTGCAAAACGGGCGGTTTCGGCAGTAAAAATTTTGCTTAAATTAAACTTTTTTTGAGTGTTTCCATTCACCTTTTGCAAGATTGACGTGTCAATCTGCTCGATTATTTCGTCCTGAGAGTAAACAATATATTCAACACCCAAAAAATCTAAAATGTTTTTGCAACCCTCGTTTATGCCCGAAACTGAGTAGATTTCTAAAAATTCGGGCTCGTTTTTTCTAAGGAAAGTAATAAGCTTATCTTCGTCAACGCCAAGGGCAGAATTATCGCATAACGCACCTTTTTTAAAAAACGAACGGTACTTTTTTTCGTCAAGCAACATAATTGCAGAAACGGTCTCTTTTTTTGCAAGATTAGTTTGCTTTTGCTCGGTGCTGTATTGACTAATTTTAGTGCGGATAGTATAATAAATAATAGATAAAATTGCCGCAAAGGCAAACGAAGAAATCATAGCTGCATTTTTAGTCGGAAAGATATATTCGGCAAAAACGTAGCTGAATAAAAAGAAAATAGGGTATAATAAAATACTGAACAAGATTGTCAAAATATTCACCTCAAAAGTAATTATTAACACAAATTTGGAGATATAAACGTATGAAAATTGGTATTTTGGGCGGAACGTTTGATCCTCCGCATAATGCGCATATAGAGCTTGCGTTATTTTGCAAGGAAAAATTTAAGCTTGATAAAATTATGTTTCTTCCGCTTGGCGATGCGCCGCATAAAAAAGACGTAACAAATAAAGAAATCCGCAAAAAAATGCTTGAAAAGGCGATAGAGGATAACGCAGATTTTTTTATCTCGCTTGTAGAAATGAACCGTCAAGGAAAAACGTATACATTTGATACACTTTCGGGGCTTAATAAAAAAGACGAGTATTTTTATTTGATAGGCGGAGATACTTTAGAAACCTTGCATACATGGTATCGTGCGGAGGACGTTTTTAAAATGGCAAAGTTTATAGTTGTCGATCGTCCCGGCGTTAAAGCACAAAACACCGTTGCCGAAGAAAAAGGTGCCTGTATTTTAAGGGCGGAATATACTGCAAGCAATATTTCTTCAACAAAAATACGCGAAAAGATAAAAAACGGACAAGCAGTTGATGGGCTTGTTCCAGACAAAACTTTAAAGGTTATAATAGAAAATGAATTATACAAAGATTGAACAGATAAAACAAAAATTAAAGCAAGATTTGCCCGAACGCACGTTCTTGCATACGCTAAGGACTGTGCAAATGGCAATGGAACTGTGCGTAGGGACTAATGCAAACAGAGATACCGTGTTTTTAGCGGCGCTGTTGCACGACTGTGCAAAAAAAGATGTTCCGACGGAGGAACATCTTGAAAAAATATCAGACTTTGCAGACTATTCAAAAGTTATTCACGCACCGCTTGGTGCAATTAAAGCAGAGGAAGAATTTGGAATTTTTGATAAAAAAATTCTTGATTGCATACGCTTTCATACTACGGGTAGGCCCAAAATGTCGATAGAAGAAATGATAGTTTTTTTAGCTGATGCAATAGAAGATGGGCGCGAATATGACGGAGTAGAAGAGATACGTAAAAAAACAAAAATTTCAATCAAAGACGGCGTGCTTCAAAGTCTTGAAAATGTTGTAAGATTTGAAAGTTCAAACGGAAATAAGATTCATCACTTAACAATAGAAACGATTAAAGATTTAAAAGGGGAAAACTAATGGAATTAAACGAAAAAGTAAAGCTTATATGCGAGGCGGCTGCCGATAAAAAAGCAAATAATATTGCGGTTATTGATATTTCTAAAATGAGTGTTATTGCTGATAAATTTATTATTTGTTCTGCTCAAAGTGCAGCGCAGGTTAAGGCAATTTGCGATAACATTGAAGAGCAGGCAAAAAAGCAAAACGAGCAAATTTTCAGAATTGACGGCTACGATGAGGCAAGATGGATAATTGTTGATTTTTCTGATGTTCTTGTTCATATTTTTAAAGATGAGGACAGAATTTTTTATAATCTTGAACATTTGTGGAATAACGGTGAAAATATGTTTGTTTACACCGATAAATAAACCGTTATATTTTAAAAAAGGTTGCAAAAATGTGCCATTAGTGGTACAATAAATTAAATACTTAAAATGGGGTGCTTATTTTTATGGAAAACATGAGAATCAAACTTGACGTTAACAACATGATGGCTGATCAAATCGGCGAAAAAGGCTTTACTTATCAGCAGATTGAGGCGATTATTCCTAAGGCAAAAGATGCTTTTGCAAACGTAAAGGCAAATCGCGGAACGGGTATGATGGGTTGGACCGAATTGCCATATAATCAAGACGAAATTGTTGAAGATATTTTAGCAACTGCTGAGGTTATTAAAGAAAAATTTGATAATTTTGTTGTTCTTGGTATCGGTGGCTCGGCACTTGGACCGATTGCTGTTCAGCAGGCACTTAATCACTTGCATTATAACGACCTTCCTAAAGAAAAGCGTAACGGTTGTCCTAAACTTTTTGTTGAGGATAATGTTGATCCTGAAAGAATGGAAGCATTGTTTGATGTAATAGATATTGAAAAAACGTGCTTTAACGTAATTTCTAAATCGGGCTCTACAAGCGAAACGATGACACAGTATCTTATCATTTGGGATGCACTTGTTAAAAAGCTTGGAGATAAGGCTGCAGAGCATATTATTGCTACTACCGATAAAGAAAAGGGAAATTTAATAAAGCTTGTTCAAAAAGAAGGCTTTAAAATGTTTATTATTCCCGATAGTGTTGGCGGTCGTTTTAGCGAAATGACTCCCGTTGGTATGCTTGCAGCGGCAGTTTGTGGTATTGATATTAAGGCAATGCTTGAAGGTGCAGCTTTTATGGATAAAGTTGCCTCAAGCGACGATATATTTAAAAACCCTGCTTTGATGGCGGCGGCAATGCAATATCTTGCGATGCAAAAGGGTTGCAATATTTCGGTTATGATGCCTTATGCCGATAGCCTTAAGTTTATTGCCGACTGGTATTGTCAGCTTTGGGGCGAATCGATAGGTAAAAGATTTAATCTTGCCGGTGAAGAAGTGTTCGTAGGTCAAACTCCGGTTAAGGCTCTTGGCGTTACCGATCAGCACAGTCAGGTTCAGCTTTATACCGAAGGTCCGTTTGATAAGGTTATAACTATAATCGGTGTGGAGAATTATCGTACAACGGTTAATATCCCCGATGGATGCGAAGAATTCCCCAATGTTAACTTCCTTTGTGGACACACTATGAACGAGCTTATTACCGCAGAGCGAATTGCTACCGAATATGCTCTTTTAAAGAGTGGTCATCTTAACCACACCATAATTATTCCTGAAGTAAACGCATTTACTATAGGTCAGCTTTTGTATTTCTACGAGCTTGAAACTGCATACTGCGGTGCTATGCTTGGAATTAATACATTTGACCAGCCCGGTGTAGAAGAAGGTAAAAATGCAACTTACGCTTTACTTGGACGCCCCGGATATGACGAGAAGAAAAAAGAACTTGATGCTAGACCTAAAAAGAACGAAAAATTTATTATTTAAATTTAGGAGCTAAAAACGATGGAAATTTCATTGGAAAAGTTGCTTAAAATTATTAAAAAGCATATAACGCTTTTGATAATTTTATCATTCCTCCTGGGAATAGGTGCTTATTTTGGAAGCGAATTTTTAATTACGCCGACGTATTCGGCAAAAATAGGAATAACCATCAACGGTACTGTTGATGATGATACGCTTGCAAACATAAATAACGGACTTGTTACGGCGGGTAAGGTTGTAAAAAACTGCGAGCAATATTTTCAATCAAAAGACTTTTTGACGGCAGTGCGCGATCATGCTCAAATAGACCACAAACCATCGATTTCTATTAAATCAACGGAAGAAACAACCAACCTTGCTATTGTAGCTTCGGATAGTTCTCCCGAAAGTGCGTATGCAGTAGCAAAGGCTGTTGGAGAATGTGCACCTGAATTTGTATCACAGATGCTTGGTGGAACAAGCCGTATAACCGTTGCGGTTTACGAAAGTCCCGAAATTCCTACAAGCCCGTCTGCACCAAATCCGTTTTTAAATGCAGTTATAGCGGCTTGTGCAACGGCAATTGTTTTAGTAGCTTTGTTTGTTGTACTTGAAATTACTGATCATAAGATCAATGAAGAAGCCGACTTAACGGAGAGATACGGACTTCCTATTATTGCAGTAGTTCCTGATTTTAACATTAAAATAAATAAGAATAGTTATTATTCTCATATAAGTAAAACGGAGGATGAAAAAAATGGCTAAGAAAAACAGAAAAATTTCGGATAGCAGTGTAAATTTCATCACCGTTGAAGCTTATAAAATCGCAAGAATGAACATTGCTCTTTCTGTTGCTAAAAAGGGTTGCAAAAAGATACTTATAACAAGCGCTCTTGCACACGTTGGAAAAACTACTACAAGTTGTAATATTGCCGCAGTTTTTTCAAAGCAGATAAATTCACGCGTGCTTTTAATTGATTGCGATTTAAGAAAGCCAGACGTTGCAAAATTTTTCAAAATAAAAAACACACCCGGCTTAACTAACTATTTAAGCGGTATGTGTGAGCTTAACGAAATTATTCAAACTGTTCCTAACACAAATCTTTCGGTAATTTGCGGTGGCGTTATATCGCCAAATCCTTCGGAGTTGCTTACAAGTGAGAGGTTTTTTGAGCTTCTTGAGATGCTTGAAGAGGATTATGACTATATAATTATCGACACACCTCCGATCAACGTTGTTGCTGATGCGCTTGCTCTTATTTCACACTCTGACGGCGTTGTATTTGTTGCATACGAAAAGCGTTCTGACCGTAATGAAATTGATAAAGCAATTGAAAATCTTAAACGCTTTAATGCAAAAATATTAGGCTTTGTTTTGAATGGAAGTCGTGCGTACGAAAAACGTTATGGCAAATATTCATACAAATACAAGTATTATCGATGAAAATTGATGTTCATTCGCATCTTTTGCCAGGAATTGATGATGGCGCAAAAGATGAAAAAACTGTGTTGGAACTTGTTAAACTGTTAAAAGAACAGGGAGTAGACGAGGTTTGCTTAACACCGCATTTTTACTCTAACCATGGCCAACTTAATGAATTTATTGCAAACCGCAAAAAAATTTTTAAACAGACAAAACTTATTTTTCAAAACGAAGGCATAAAGGTAAGACTTGGTGCAGAAGTGTTGCTTTCGAGAAATATTTTTTCTAACGAAAGCCTTGATGAATTATGCTATCAGGGTACGAGATATATGCTTATCGAATTGCCGGATAGTATGAGAAAGCAAAAAAAGCTTGAGCCTCAAATAAATAAGTTGTTTGCAAACTATTCTGTTATTCCGATAATCGCGCACGTAGAGCGATATAGATGGCTTTTTAATTACAAAGGTCTTGTGTGGCTTAATGATATTGGCTGTCTTGTGCAATTTGACAATGCGGCGCTTTTAAAGCGCAGAGATAGGAGAAAGATCAAGCAATATATTGATTTAGGCCTTATTCATCTTTGTGGAACGGATGCTCACGATTTAGAACAACGTACAATAAATTTTAATTTGCTTTCAAAATATTTAAACGAAGAACAAATGGATTATCTTTTTAAAAATGCAAAAAATTTATTTTATAAATAAGTCCGCTAAAGCGGACTTGTTTTTTTTAAGCAACGCGACTATCACTTGGTTTTGGGAATAAAAAAACGGCAGTTAAAACTGCCGTTTTACTTGTTTAATCATTTGATGAAATAATTGATATAAGCTTTTGATTAATTTCGTTTGCGCGTTCTTCGTGAACCATATGCCCGCAAGAAGCAAGGGTTGCAACGTAAACGTCAGAAAGTTCTTCTTCAAACGTTTCAAGCATTAAAATGGGATGGAAAGTATCTTCTTCTCCCCAAAAGATATAAGATGGGGCAGAAACTAAAGAGAGGTTTTCATATACGTTTAAATCGTCCCAATTTGCAACGGAGGTAATAAATGCATCGCGCGTGCTTGAATTAGATAATATCTTGTAATAATGCTCGATAACGTCTTTTTTTACAAACGATGGATTGTAATATGCCTGCATAAGTACTTTTTTGATCATTGACTTACTAAAGAAGGTGAAGAGTAAATCCGCAAGAAAAGGTTTTTTTAGGTTTTTAATTTGTGATGGATACGATTTTGTTATTCCGCCGGGGGATAAAAGTACAAGACGCTTAACAAGGTCGGGGTAATTTTCGGCAACGTCAAGAGCAATCATAGCGCCGGTAGAAAAGCCTACCAACGTTGCTTTTTCAATATTCATTGCATCCATAAAGTCGGCAAGTAATTTTGAAAAGTCGGCAATAGTATATTCGCAATCAACACACGAGGAAAGACCGTGACCAATCAAGTCAATAGAAACAACGTGGCAGTGCTTTGCAAGCTCAAGTACATTTCGGCGAAAAGTATACATTGCCTGACCAAGACCGTGAATAAATAAAACGGTTTCGCCTTCGCCTTGTTCAAAATATCTGATTTTAGTCTCGCCAAGCATAATGAATTGGCCGTTAGATTGTCTAATTTCGCTCATAAAATTCTCCTTATGTAGTGGGTGTGGTTTCGGGTGTAGGTGCTAGTGTTGGTGTAGGCTCCTGCGTAGCCTCGGGAGTAACCTCGGGTGTAGGAGTAACCTCAGGCGGCGCCGTAGGAGTAGGTGTTACCAAATTATTCTCGGGCGGCGCTACGGTTGCCGTTGGAATAGTAAACGAAAAATCTTCGTCAAAAACAAGGTATTGTTTAAGCATATAGCCTTCCATACCGCCAATAGTTTTAACTTTTACCCAATCTTTGTCTTTATTCTCTAAAATAGCAACCTGCGTGCCGTGTGCAAGACTGCCTACAACCTGACTTGTTGTAGAAGCACCGCTACGAAGACGCATAGTACTTGTGGGGTCTTTAAGAGTTACGATATACCTGTCGTCAACCTTAAAGTCGTATTTATCGTTAGCAGAGGTTGAATTATCGGGGATATCAGACGAAATGTTGCTGTTATCGGGATTATTGAAATCAGGCGAATACGTTTCGTCAATATCGTCGGTAGGAATGGGGAATACAAGCTTTGCGTGAACAATAATTCTATATTTTGCAGTATCATCGCAGGTGGATAATGTTATTGTTCTGTCGGTGGCAGAAAACGAAACAGCTTCGTTTTTATAATTGCTGCGCTGCTGAGTTTGGGCACACCAGGATAAAAAGTCCGAATTGCTTGCAAAACCCGTGCGGAGATAAATATCTTCGGGAGTAGTTTTGTAAACACTGTATATTTCGTAACGATAGGTGCCGTAAAGCGTATCTAGAAAAATATATTTGTGCGAATTAAAATATGCCTTTGTTCCTACCAAAAAATTTTCAAGCGTAGCAAACATAGTGTTGTCGCGCATATTGTGACCAAATAAGATAAGGTTTTTTGACATTGGGTTAATACTGCATTCCGAGGGAATGTATATCGTTCCCGAGGTTGATTTTGCCTTATCGTAGGTGTGCGTTAAATAATATTCTTTATTTTCGGCAGTTTCTTGAGCAACGGGATAGTTGATGCCAAGGCCGTACATATATATCCAGGCACTAACGTCACTGTTGACAGAATCGTGAATTGACCAGATTTTTGACTGCTTGTTGGAATATCCGTAATAACGCTCGTAAATATTCGAGGTAAGCGAGGAAGAAGGACGGATATCGTCAACAACGCCAAGCGGAGAAAGTGCAAGCGGATCAAATCCATCTGGGTCAAGCGAACTGTAAGCAGAAGTCCAGTCAACGCTTGTTTGCTCGTAGTCTGCAGAAAGTGGATCGTCAACTGTACCGCGACCTGCAAGCGAAGAATATTTTTGTTCTGCAATAATTTCGCTTATTTTCTTTTCACAGATAGTAAATGCTGAAACCGAAAGCACAACTACTAAAATTATAGGAAGAACTCTGTAAAGCAAAAATTTAATATGCTCAGGTTGAAGACGAGTTCTTTTTTTAATTTTTACTGATTTATATTCTCTCATTAATAGCCTCCAAACAGTGAGTAAATTTACTCAAGTTTATTATATCACATAAGTAATAAAATTGCACTATATTTTTATATATTATTTTATTTTGATTGCAAATATATTAAGTTTAGGGTAAAATAATTATATAAAGATTTTCTTGGAGAAGATATGGATAATATTAAAACTCTTGATTTTGATAAAATTCGTTTAATGCTTGCAAAGCACGCGGTAACTTCTGCAGGCAAAAAGAGTGCAGAAAGCATTATGCCTGTGTATTCACATGCAGAGGTGCGCTTGTTGCAAAGCGAAACTAAAGAAGCGTTTGAATTACTTGAGGTGAAAAATTCTTCACCTATAATTTCGTGTAGCGACGTTAGTTTAATTTTGCCGAGAGTAACGGTAGGTGCACAGCTTTCGTTTGGAGAACTTTTAAAGGTTGCATCTTTTTTGAAATCTGTAAGGAATGCAAGAGGAATTCTTGATTCGCGCGAAGATTTTTTGGGCAGAATTTATGATCTTGCGCGCGCTTTGGTTCCTATTGAAGATTTAGAAAATGAAATTTTTACCTGCATTTTAAGTGATACTGAGATTGCAGACTGCGCTAGCGTAACTTTGTCAAGCATCAGACGAAAAATAAGAAATTTAAGCGAAAGCATTAAGGATAAACTAAATGCGGTACTTAAAAATTTAGAAAATAACGGACTTTTGCAGGAAAATATAATTACCATACGCAACGATAGGTACGTTTTACCCGTTTTGGCGGGAAATAAGAGCAAAGTGCCCGGAATAGTGCACGATCAATCTTCAAGCGGTGCAACCCTGTTTATTGAGCCTATGGCGGTTGTTGAGATAAATAACGATATACGTAAGCTTAAACTTGATGAGCGTGATGAGATAGAGCGAATTATCGGTGATTTTTCTTATCGTTTGCACGTTTTTGCCGAAGCGCTTGTTGAAGACCAAAAAATTCTTACGGCGCTTGATTTAATTTTTGCGCGTGCGCGCTTTGCAAAAGAGCTTGACGCTGTTTCGCCCGAGATAAACGATAAGCTCTTTGTAAAAATTATAAAAGGACGGCATCCGCTTATTGATAAAAAGGCTGTAGTTCCTATAACTGTTTGGCTTGGAAAAGAATTTACCCAACTTTTAATAACGGGACCCAATACGGGAGGAAAAACCGTTACGTTAAAAACGATAGGCTTATTTGCACTTATGACACAGTCGGGTATGTTTATTCCTGCGTGCCTCGGCTCGCAAATGCCCGTGTTTGATAATATTTTTGCTGATATTGGTGACGAGCAAAGTATTCAGCAAAGTCTTAGTACGTTTTCTTCGCATATGAAAAAAATTGCGCAGATAATGCGCGAGGTTACGCCCGATTCTCTTGTTTTGTTTGATGAGCTTGGTGCAGGTACCGACCCAACCGAAGGCGCGGCGCTTGCGATGTCTATTTTAGAAGAACTTAGAAAAAGAAAAATACGCACCGTTGTTACCTCGCACTATGCCGAGCTTAAAGCATATTCGATTGAACGCGCAGGGGCGGAGAACGCAAGCGTTGAGTTTGATACTGTTGATTTATTACCTACGTATAAGCTTTTAGTAGGTGTTCCCGGAAACAGTAATGCGTTTTTAATTTCGTCTAGATTGGGCCTTGATAAATACTTAATTGACCGCGCGCGAAGCTACGTTGACGAAGATTCAAAAAGACTTAACAAGGTACTTACAAACGCAGAGGAATATAGGGCAACTGCCGAGGCTAAACGTGCAGAAGCGGCGCAGATTAAGCACGAGATAAATATTCAAAAGCAAAAAATGGAAAGCGAGCAAATTCGCTTTGAAAAGCAAAGAGAAAAACTGCTTGCCGATGCAAATAAAGAAGCCGAAAAAATACGCGAAAAAGCTCTTGAAGAAGCTAATAAGATTATAGAAAATATGAAGCAACTGTCTGCCACGGCGGATCCGTCGGCTATTTTTAAGGCGCGCGAGGAGCGAAAAAAGCTTAACAAAAAGCAAGAAGAACAAAAAGCGATTAAGGTTGGCGAGCCGATAAAAGAATTTACCATAGGTATGACGGTTTATTCGCCCATGCTTGATAAAGACGGAATATTACAAACGTTGCCAAATTCGCGTGGCAAGGTTAAAGTTGCGTTTGATTCTGTTCAAATGGAAGTTAATGCAAGCGAGCTTACGTATTCTTCCAAAAAGAAAGAAAATAAAGTTGCAGGCGGAATTAAGATAAAAAGATCGCAAACAAGCGTTTCTTCAAGCATTGACGTTAGAGGTCAGCTTGCTGACGAGGCTGTTATAAACGTTGATATGTATCTTGACTTGGTGCTTGCAAGTAATTTAAACAGTGTTACTATCATTCACGGAAAGGGGACGGGTGCGCTTAAAAAAGCCATAACCGATTACTTAAAAAATAATAAACGCGTCGAATCTTACCGTGCAGGAGCCTACGGAGAGGGCGATGCAGGAGTAACAATTGTAGAATTAAAAAAATAATTATTGAAAAATTTGAAAAATATGATACAATATAGTTAAGAAAAATGCAAAAATACGTCGAGGAGATAAAAAATGATTACTAAACCTAAGATTCTTGTTGTTGATGATGATGTTCATATTTCTGAACTTTTAAAACTTTATCTTGAAAAAGAAGGGTATGAGGTTGCTGTTGCTGAAGATGGCGATGAGGCTATCGAACGCTTTAAGGCTTTTCAACCACGTCTTGTTATTTTGGATATTATGCTTCCGGGAAAAGACGGTACACAGGTTTGCAATGAGATAAGAAGAATTGATAATACGCCTATTATTATGCTTTCGGCAAAGGGAGAGGTATTTGATAAGGTACTTTTGCTTGAGCTTGGTGCAGATGATTATATGGTTAAGCCTTTTGAGCCTAAAGAGCTTATTGCGCGCGTTAAGGCTGTTATGCGCCGCAGTGTTGCACAGGAGGATGCTCCCGAAATAGTAGAGCATAAAGACCTTATTATTAATATAGCAGACTACACTGTAACCTATAAAAATAAAAAGGTAGAAATGCCGCCTAAAGAAATTGAGCTTCTTTATTTCCTTGCATCGCGTCCACAAAAGGTTTATACTCGCGAGCAGTTACTTGAACAAGTTTGGGGCTTTGAATATTTTGGCGATTCACGTACGGTTGATGTTCATATAAAGCGCATCAGAGAAAAAGTAGAGGGCAATGACGAGTGGAGCATTAAAACCGTTTGGGGAATCGGATATAAGTTTGAGATAAATGAAGATATTTAATTCTATACAAAAAAAGCTTTTGATAACCTACGTCGCCATAATAGTTTTATTTGGCGGCGTATTATCTTTGGTGCTTACAAATTCATATTTATCAAGTTTGGAACGCTTAAGAGAAAACGATATTATTGATTGCGCAAAGCAAATTTCTCAAATGTTTGCAAGCGGCGAAATTTCGGCAACGCACATTGATGAAGGAACAAATATACCTGTATTAACCACGGTTGCAAAAAATTTTGATGCCGAAATTCAGGTTGTTCATCCTGATTCAAAGCGTGTTATCTATAATATTGATAACGAAGAAATGATTGTGCTTGATAAAAATAAGTATATTTCGGATGAAATATATGAAAAGACTTTTTTTGAAAACTCTGTTTATGCCGAAAAGCATTATGATGAAGATCGAGAAAGCCAGATACTTACGGTTGGCTATCCAATGTACTTTTTATCTGCACCCAACAAAGCATGGGCTATTTTAATTATCAACTCAGATCTTTCGTCGGTTTATGATACTTATAGCCAAACGATGATTTCGCTTATTATTCCTGCAGTTTTAGTTGCGGCCTTAGGTCTTATCATAATTGTTATTATAACGCAATCGATGGCAAACAGAATTAAGATAATAAACGATGCTACTCAAAAACTTGCAAGAGGAAAATTAAGTGAGCGTATTGTTATAAAAGGTGAGGATGAAATAGGTCAGCTTGCGTACAACTTTAACTCGATGGCGGAAGAAATTGAAAAGAGCGACCGTTCTAAACGTGATTTTGTTTCTAATGCCGCACACGAGCTTCGCTCACCGATGACGAGCATTAACGGCTTTGTAGAGGGGATGCTTGACGGAACGATTCCACCGGAGGAAAATAAAAAGTATCTTCAGATAGTTTTAAGCGAAACAAAACGTCTTACAAAGCTTGTTAAGACAATGCTTGATTTAAGCAGAATTGAATCGGGACGCGATAAGCCAACGATGACTAAGTTTGATATAAACGAGGTTGTAAGAAGAGTAGTTATACGCTTTGGACAAAAAATTGACGAAAAGGGTATTATTCCCGAAATAGACTTTGCTAATGATAAACAACTCGTGTATGCTGACGTTGATAAGATTGAACAAGTTTTGCAAAACTTGTTTGATAACGCCATTAAGTTTACGCCAAAAGATAAGCGGATAATTTTAAAGACCGAACGCTTTGAAAATAAAGTAAAGATTACCGTGCGTGATGAAGGTATTGGTATTTCGGAGGAAGAAATCAAATTTATTTGGGATCGCTTCTTTACCGAAGATAAAGCACATACGGGACACAAAAGCGGTACGGGATTAGGCTTATCTATTGTAAAAAGTATAATAGAGCAGCATAACGAAACAATTACCGTTACAAGTAAAAAAGGTGAAGGAACAGCATTTGTCTTTACACTTTCTGCAAGATAATTTTAAAAGCCAATCTTTTGATTGGCTTTTTTGCTACCTTTACAATAAAATTCAAACAGAAAAAACAATGTAAAAAATGGGGCATTTAGGAAAATATAAAAAGTTGCGCAACCGTAGGGTTACATAAATTGGTATACTCTAATTGCTTGACCTTTACCAATTTCTTGCATATACTATTAATGTTAGGATGGTGAAATTGATGACTTTAGGACAAAAAATTTCGATACTCAGAACCTCGGTGCAGATTTCGCAAGAAGAACTTGCAGAAAAGCTTGAGGTTTCGCGCCAATCGATTTCAAAATGGGAAACCGATAAGGCATTACCAGAAATAAGTAAAGTGCTTCAGCTTGCAAGCTTGTTTAATTTAAGTGTTGATGAGCTTGTGCGTGATGAAATTCCTCTTGCACCTAATTATACCGAAACACTTTTTAAGCCAAAAGAATCTGTTGTTTTTAGTGGCAGATATTTTGGAACCGATGGCTTCCGTGGTGAGGCAAATACTGATTTAACTGCGATGCACGCATACAAAATCGGCAGATTTTTAGGTTGGTATTATTCAAAATATCCTACAAAGAAAAACCTTGCAAATCACAGAGCTCAAATAGTTATAGGTAAGGATACTCGTCGATCAAGCTATATGCTTGAATACGCAATAGTTGCGGGCGTTACTTCCTCGGGTGCTGATGCATATATGCTTCACGTTACTACAACGCCAAGTGTATCCTACGTTGTAAGGCAGGAAAATTTTGATTGCGGTATAATGATTTCGGCGTCGCACAACCCATTTTTTGATAATGGAATTAAGCTTGTAAATCATCTTGGCGAAAAGATGGACGATGCAACGCTTGCTCTGATAGAAGATTATATTGACGGAAAGTTTGATAATCTTGATTTTGAGGGTGAAGATCTTCCGCTTGCAAAGCGTGAAAAAATTGGCAGAGTTATTGACCATTTTGCAGGAAGAAACCGTTACGTAGGCTATTTAATTTCGCTTGCGGCAAATTCTTACCGTGAGTTATCAATTGCGCTTGACTGCGCAAACGGTGCTTCGTGGATGATAGCAAAATCTGTTTTTAGTGCACTTGGTGCAAACGTACATATTTTAAATGCCGAGCCCGACGGACTTAATATTAACGAGCAGGCAGGCTCGACACATATAAGTATGCTTCAAAAATTCGTGCGCGATAATCATTGTGATGCAGGCTTTGCCTTTGACGGCGACGCTGACAGATGTATTGCAGTTGACGAAAAAGGTAACGTTGTAAACGGCGACCATATTATGTATATTATCGGCAAGCGTTTGCGAGATAAGGGCTTGCTGCCGGGCAATAAGATAGTTACCACTATTATGTCTAATATGGGCTTATATCAGGCGCTCGAGCAGGCAAATATCGGCTACGTTCAGACAACGGTGGGCGACAGATACGTTCACGACTGTATGATAGAAAATAATTACCATCTTGGCGGCGAACAATCGGGTCATATTATTATAAGTAAATATTCTACTACGGGAGATGGAATTTTAACAGCTATAATGCTTGCAGAAGAAATAATCGACCGCAAGCTTGCGCTTTCCGAACTTGCCGAGCCGGTAAAAATGTTCCCACAGACAATTAAAAATATTCCTGTTAAAAATAAAGCATTCATAACTTCTAACGAAAAGGTGCTTGCGCTGGTTAAACAGGTTGAAGAAGAACTTGGCAGCGAGGGAAGAATTCTATTGCGAGAAAGCGGTACAGAGCCCGTTGTTCGCGTTATGGTAGAATGTTCTAACCAAAAAACTTGCGACCAAATGGCAACGCGAGTTGCAGAGCTTATTGAAAAAATCGGATAAAATAAAACCGTTGACTAAAGTCAACGGTTTTTGCTTATTTGCTGCAGATAAGCTCGTTTGCGTAGGGAAGTGATTTTATCCAATCACAAAGCGCGTGCCACTCGTCAAGCTTGTGGTCTTTTCTTGCATAAAAAATATTAATAAGCGTTTCATAATTCAAAGTTACGGTACGCATCTGATTATAGCTTGATGGCAAAAGCTGGATAAGATTATACCAATCGTCCTTATTTTTGTTTTTAAGGTAATCAAGACGTATTTTTTCCATATAAGCAATAAGCTCGTCCATAAAGGCAAGTGATTTTTCACTTAATTTATCAAAAGAAAAATCTTCGCGCGTAAACTCTTTAGAGTGAATTTTATGCATTGTAGAGGTACTGTTTGCTACAGTTGCAACCTTATAGGTATCAAATTCTTTCCACCAATAAAGCGGCGCGGTAATATCTACCGAAACAAAGATCATTCGCATAAATTTGCGGTGATCTGATCCTGCGTGACAAAGTCGCTTTGCAAGGTCTAAGTCAGCCTCGCCAAAAACAAAGTTGCCGGTTTCATCAGTATAACTATCGCTTTTTGCCCAACTGTTAAGCGGATTTCGTGCGCCACGAATAGCATTTTCAAAATTCATTACCGAGGTTCTTTCAATTTTAATCATAATTTTTCTCCTCTATTTGTAAATACAAATGTAATACCAGTTACCGTCAATGTCTAAAGCGTCGCTCCATTCAATAAAGGCGGGATCCCAATCAAGTGGAGTTCCATCGGGTACGTAAGCATATCCTTCTGTGCGTTTTGCATTATCAATAGTGATAAATAAAAATGCACTGTGCTTTTCTCCTATTTTAGTAAGCATTACTTGCTTGGTAGGAACTGCCGAAAAAAGTGCTTCGTTTTGTATTTCGTACGTGCCGGCGTTAATCTTGTAGTCGTCGCCCGAAATAACGTAATGCTCTTGTTTTAATTGCTTTATTGCACTATTAAATGCAAGCTCGTTGTTTAAAAAGTCCGATTGAATTTTGTTGGTTGAGGCGTCGGAGATAAGAACAAAAGCAAGAATAATCGAAATTAAAACTGAAAAAATCGGTATAGCAAACTTATTGTCTTTTTTATAAAATAATACGAAAATAAGAATACCGAGAAAAATTATTGAAATAGCGGGGAAAGCCCAACATAAAATTGTGGCTTTTTCTCCGATAACGGCATAAATATTGTTGTAAAAAAACATCGAAAAAAATGATGCAACCGCAGGCAAAAAGCCCAAAATACTTAAAATAATATACTTAATGTTTCTCATAAATACCTCACTTTATTTATTATACATTAAAACAGAGGTTATAGTCAAGAAAGGCTTTCTGAAAACAGAAAGCCTGATTTTTTAGCCTAAAATTGCCTTGTGGAAGGTCTTTTTGCCCTTTTTGATTTTTATTCCTTCTTTAAGTGCGGCTTCGTCAAGCATAAGCTCAACGGCAGTAACTTTTTCTTCATTAACCGAAACTGCGCCTTGCTGAATAACACGGCGAGCCTCGCCCTTTGAAGCGGTTATGCCGCAAAGCACCATAACGTCTAAAATGCCAATTTTACCGTCAGTAAGCTTATCAGGAGCGATTTCGGTAGTGGGCATATTAGAAGAGTCGTTTCCGCCTGCAAAAAGCGCTAAAGCGGCTTCTTTTGCCTTCTCGGCAGCATCGGTTCCGTGAACTAACGAAGTAAGCTCGTATGCAAGAATTTCCTTTGCCTTATTAAGCTCGGCGCCTTCCCAAGAATCCATTTCGTTAATTTGTTCAAGGGGAAGGAAGGTAAGCATTCTTATGCACTTAAGCACGTCGCTATCACTAACGTTGCGCCAATACTGATAAAATTCAAATGGAGTAGTGTTATTTTCATCAAGCCAAACTGCACCGTTAGCGGTTTTGCCCATTTTTTTACCTTCGGAGTTAAGCAAAAGGGTAATGGTCATTGCGTAGGCATCCTTGCCAAGCTTTTTGCGGATAAGCTCTGTTCCACCAAGCATATTTGACCATTGATCGTCACCGCCAAACTGCATATTGCAGCCATATTCTTTAAACAAATGATAAAAGTCGTACGATTGCATTATCATATAGTTAAATTCAAGGAAAGAAAGACCCTTTTCCATACGTTGCTTATAACATTCGGCACGGAGCATATTGTTAACCGAAAAGCAAGCGCCAACCTCGCGCAAAAGCTCAACGTAATTAAGGCTTAAAAGCCAATCGGCGTTATTTACTACTATTGCGGCATTTTCGCCTTCAAAGTTGATAAAGCGCTCCATTTGCTTTTTAAAAGCCGCACAGTTAGCGTCGATAGTTTCTTTAGAAAGCATTGCGCGCATATCGGTTCTGCCCGAAGGATCACCAACGTGGCCGGTACCGCCACCAAGTAAAACGATAGGCTGGTTGCCTGCCATTTGCAAGCGCTTCATAAGGCAAAGTGCCATAAAATGTCCAACGTGAAGCGAATCGGCAGTGGGGTCAAAGCCAATATAAAACTTTGCTTTACCGTTGTTTACAAGCTCTTTAATCTCATTTTCATCAGTTACCTGTGCGATAAGACCGCGGGCAACTAATTCTTCGTAGATTTTCATTTTTCTACTCCTTTAGTACTGTTGATTTTGTTATAAATTAAAAGTCCGATAACACTTATTAAAAGAGTTATTCCAAAGACTATTATTGCAAAAATGTATTTTTTTTCGCCAAGTGCATTGCCGCCTACAGTTGACGTTACTATTGAAGGTATACGCGCTATCGTAGTAAGCAAAAGCCATTGCCAAAGTTTTACGGGGGTTAAGCCCGAAACGTACGTAAGTAGATCTTTTGGTGTTCCGGGAATAAAAAATAAAATAAACGTTATGGTGTACAGCCGTTTTTTATCGTTTAAAAATTTTACCGAGTCAATTTTTTCTTTAGAAAAGAAAATCTCGACAAATTTGCGACCGAATTTTTTGGTAAAAGCAAAGACAATTATACTACCAAGCGCAATGCCAAGCATCGAAAAAACGGTGCCTTTAAAAAAGCCAAATGCATATCCGGCAAAAAGCTCAAACGGCTCGCCGGGAATAAAGGCAAAAACGGTTTGAAATGCCGTAAGCAATATAAAAACCAAACTGCCCCAAACACCAAAAGATTCAATCCAAAGCCTGAATTCTTCGGGCGTGCTTACAAAGCGGGCAAGTGGAATACCGACAAAAATGCAAACTAACGCCATAACCAAGCAGGTTAAGACGAAAAAAATAATTGCTAAAGTTTTTTTACTAAATTTTTTCATACGCAAAAAAAGTTGCCAGTGAACTTGCATCAGATCGACCTGCGGCACATGGGCAAATTTGCTTAATGCTGCTGTCTTCCGACCCTGACATGGTTCACAACAGTCCATTGCGCAGAACCCAATGCAAGTTCACTGACAACTTAATAATATATTATCATTTTTTTTTAATTTAGGCAAGTCATTTTGCATTTAAATATAGTTTATCAAACGCTTGTAAAATAAACATAACAAAAAAGCATAAAACCGCAGTTAAAAGTAATGTCGATTCGTTAACGGCGTTAAGAATAAAGGTAAGCGATTCTAAGTTTAATGGATACGAGCTTGTAAGTATAAATAATATTCTTCCGCCAAACAAAACGAGGATAAAACCAATAAGTGTAAGTATTATCCAAAATTTTTGCAAAAATTCACGCCTGTAAATAACGCGGTTTAATAAAACCCAGGTTATGCCGATGGTAAAAAGTAAAAAGCAGGGGAAAAAGTGTTCGCCTATGCTTTTAAATGAAGTGCCAATTTCTAAAAAAATTGCAGAAAATGAATTGACGGTAAGTGGAAGAGAAAGTGCAAAAACGTTATAGGCAAGCTTATAAATAACAAAAACGATAAATGAAGCCAAAATAAGCAACGGATAGACGTAAAGCTTATTATTTTTGCGTTTTGCCATTATTATCTCCTTAAAAATTTTGCGAGGAAGAAAATCTTCCCCGCAAGTAATAAATTTTATTCGTTAACGTTTTCTTCTTTGTTTTCTGCTTCTGAAGCAGAAGTCTTTTCATCAGCCGCTTCTGTTTGTTTAAAGTCTGCAAGTTTTTTGCCGTTATAAATTTCTTCAAACTGTGCGCCGGTTATCTTTTCCATATCAAGCAAAACTTCGGCAAGGTTATGAAGAATTTGTTCTTTTTCTGTTAAAATATCAAAAGCTTGCTTATCCGCAGAGGAAATAATGCTGTGAATTGCATCGTCAACACGCGAGGTAACGGCTTCGGAATATGCCTTTTGTGTTGAAAAATCTCTGCCAAGGAAAACCTCGTCACTGTCACCATGGCCAAGATAGATGGGGCCGATTTCGTCATACATACCGTACTTTGTAACAAAACTTTTTGCAAGCGAGGTTGCATTCATAATATCGGATGAAGCACCCGTAGAAATATCGCCTATAACAAGCTTTTCTGCCGCTCTGCCACCTAAGCACATTGCAATGCGGTCAAGAATACTTGCGCGTGAAATGGGACCGTCATCCTGCTCATCGGGGCGGGTAAGAGTGTATCCACCTGCACCACCGCGAGGAATAATAGAAACCTCGGTAACGGGATCACAGTTTTCAAGTGCTCGAGCAACTATTGCATGACCTGCCTCGTGGTAGGCAACAAGGCGCTTTGTCTTATCACTTGTCTTGTGCGAACGCTTTTCAGGACCGAGAATAACGCGAGTGATAGAATCTTTGATATCCTGCATTTCGATAATTTCTTTGCCACGTCTAACTGCAATTAGAGCAGCTTCATTGCAAAGATTTTCGATATCTGCACCAACAAAGCCCGAGGTTAAAAGTGCAACTTCTCGAGGTGAAACATCCGAAGCAAATTTTTTGTT
Source organism: Clostridia bacterium (assembly GCA_045536015.1). Taxonomy (GTDB): domain Bacteria; phylum Bacillota; class Clostridia; order Christensenellales; family QALW01; genus JAZSMS01. Next base: position 7,349 of record JAZSMS010000007.1, on the reverse strand, counting down.
GCGAGCGTGAATTTTAAAAATTTCTTCTCTGCCTTTTGTGTCGGGCGGAAGCACATGAATTTGTCTGTCAAAACGTCCAGAACGCAAAAGTGCGGGGTCTAAAATGTCGGCGCGGTTGGTAGCCGCCATAACGATAATACCGTCGTTGCCCAAAAAACCGTCCATTTCAACAAGTAATTGATTAAGTGTCTGCTCGCGTTCGTCGTGACCGCCGCCAATACCTGAACCGCGTCTTCTGCCAACGGCATCAATTTCATCAATAAAGATAATGCAAGGCGCGTTCTTTTTTGCCTGTGCAAACAAATCGCGAACACGTGCGGCACCGATACCAACGTAAAGCTCAACAAAGTCAGAACCCGTAATTGAGAAGAAAGGAACTCCTGCTTCGCCTGCAACTGACTTTGCAAGCAAGGTTTTGCCTGTTCCGGGAGGGCCTACTAAAAGTACGCCTTTAGGAATTCTTGCACCCATTTTTGTAAACTTATCGGGCGTTTTTAAGAAGGTAACTATTTCGGCAAGCTCTTCTTTTTCTTCGTCGGCACCTGCAACGTCTTTAAAGGTAACCTTTTTCTTAGAATCGTCAAACATTTTGGCGGTTGATTTGCCAAAATTCATTGCCTTGCCGTTACCAGAAGCTTGCGAGAACATAAAGAAGAAAAATACACCGCAAATTAAAAGCAGGAAGGCATAGGGAATAAGGCCCATATACCAGGGTGTTTCTACCCTAATGGTGTTGTATTTTGGTAAAGCAAGGCTTTCATCTGCATTTTTACGTGCATCTTCCAAAATTTTTGTAAATTCGTCTGCGGAGGCAACCGAACAGGTAAACTCGTACTTGCTCATAACTTGCTTATCAAGTTTTTCGGTTTCTAAAGAAAGGTCGATGTCGTTTACATTTTCTTTAGAAACGCAGTAAACGTCGGTTCCGTTTTTTAATAAAACGTATGCAAGCTCACCGTCAGAAATCTTTTGAGCAAGCTCACTGGAAGAAATTTGCGTTTGCTTAAGAGAGGTTGTCTTTAATCCGTTCGCGGTTAAAAATACGATTACCGCAAGGATGACAACGTAAACTATCGGAAGTAAAAACTTTTTCTTTTTCATTAAAATCTCCTTAAATTATGCTTGTTTGATTATACCACTAAAACAGTTTTTTAACAATGAAAAAGCGGTGAAACATTTGTTATAAAGTGGGAATATATTCGGGTTTAATGTATAAAACGTCTTTTAACTGTCTGCCGCTTTCGGCATAATCAAGACCGTAACCGATAACAAATTGGTCAGGAATTTCAAAACAGCAGTAATCGGGTTTGATATCAATTTTTCTGCGTGAGGGCTTATCAAGCATACAACAGGTTTTAAACGAAGCAGGCCTGCGTGTTAATAAAAGGCGCTTAAGAGCATCAAGTGTAAGGCCCGTATCAATAATATCTTCAACGATTAAAACGTGCTTGCCCGTTATAGAAACGTCAATATCCTTGCTTATTTTAATTTCACCCGTGGAATCGGTCGAATTGCCATAGCTTGAAATGCGCATAAAATCAAATTGAACGTCAACATCAAGCTGACGGACAAGGTCGGCATAAAACAAAACTGCACCCTTTAAAATGCCAACTACAAGAAGTGACTGACCTTTATAGTCTTTGTTAATTTGCTCTGCTATATCCTTAATTTTTTGTTGAATTTGATCTTGTGTAATTAAAATTTCTGTTTTTTCGCTAGGTATTAACATAATTATTTCTCCTGAATCATTAATATATTTTTTGTGTTTTTATCAATTTTTATTTTTTCTGAAACTGTGTAGCCCAAAATAAGCAAAACTTCGGTATCCTTTGCAAGCAAGGGAATAGTGTTTCTTTTTGTAATGGGAACTTTTTTATCTATAAAAAATTTTTTTAACGTGCAAGTACCATCTAAACCGAGTGGCTGAATAAAATCTCCGCTTTGTCTTGTGCGCAAGCAAACGCCGTCAGGAAGCTTATCGAGGTCAAAAAATTCGGTTTTTGCTTGTGGAATACGCTTTTGGGCAGAAGCGCTTATGATAGTTTTATTGCTGAATGTATATTCTTTAAAAGAAATAAATTTTTCACAAAACGAAAAATCATTGTTTTCGGAAAAGAATACAAGATTATCATAAACCCTTAAAACGTGTGTGTTAAAAGGCAAATCAAGCTGTTTTCCTGATTTTGCAAGTGCCATAACAGCTTCGATGTGCACGCGCTCTAAGTCAACTGTGTTTCCGTTAACATAAGTAAAAGCACGGCGTATAAGCTCGGCAAATTCAATTTTTTTGTAATTTTCTATCTTTAAAAAAAGCTTATCGTCTTCAATATAAGAATTTTTTGCAAAAAGCTCATCACATTCTTCTTTTATAAAACTTGCGTATTCACTAAATAAATTTGCAGATGCAAAGATATTATCAAGCGCATCGGGAAAGTTTTGATAAAGTGGCAAAAGTACGTTTAGTCTTAATTTGTTTCTTGTGCAATCGTCTATAAAATTAGTTGAGTCTAAAACAAAATCGAGGTTATTTTCTTTTGCAAAAGCTTCGATTTCACTGCGCGAAACGGAAAGCAAGGGACGAATAATATTTTCGGTCTTTGGCAACATTCCGCAAATGCCGTTAAGCCCGCAACCGCGAATTAAATGCATAAAAACGGTTTCTGCCTGATCATTTTTGTTGTGAGCAACCGCGACGGGACAATTGAATTTTTTAGAATATTCCAAAAAAATTCGATAACGCTCCTGTCTTGCGCAAGTTTCAAGCGAAAGTGATTTTTCTTTTGCAATTTCGGGGATACAAATGCTTTCGGAATAAAATGGGATCTTGTGCTTTTTACAAAAATTGCGTGCAAATTCTTCGTCGCGAAGAGCTTCTGCACCTCTAATCTGATGATTAACGTGAAGCGCAACGGGCGAAAAGCCAAGTGATTTAAGTGAATATAAAAGTACCGTAGAATCGGCACCGCCCGAAAAACCAACGATGACCTTTTGTTTTTCAGAAAGCAAATTATTTTGTTTTATAAATTGTTTTACTTTATTAAGCAAAAAATCACTTCCTTATGCGAAGGTCTTTTCCTGCAAGGTTAAAGGTGTAGGAGTTAGCTTCGTCAAAAATGCGCGATGCAATTCGGTCAGTATATCTCTCGGCAAGCTGAGAAGGCGTAAGATTTGTAGAAATACAAATTGCTTTATTAAGCTGAGTACGCTCATTAATTAGCATAAAAAGGTACTCAACCGTAATATTATTAAACAGTGGCTCACTGCCTAAATCGTCAATAATAAGCATATCTGCCTGCAAAAGCGAGTCAAAATTGTTTTCCTCAGAAAAAGCGTATTTGCGCAAGATTTCAAAAAGTCTGCCTGCAGTAATAAATACAACACTAAACCCGCGCGATCGCAAAGCACAGCAAATCGAATTTAAAAAGAAGGTTTTTCCCGTACCCGTTTTGCCTGTAAAAATCATATTTTTACGTTTAACACAAGGAAACTTTGCGCAGTATTCACGCGAATAGTCGTAAAGCTTTTGGATAAAATTTTGTTGCTCGCTTTCAAAAACAGATAAGTTAAAGGTATCAAAGTTTTGTGAAATATTTGCATAGCAACCGTCGGAAGAAAGCTCAATAAGCCTGCGCGTAAAGCAGGAGCAACGCTCTTGCTTGCCGTTATTATCCACGTATCCTTCGTCGAAACAAATGGGACAATCGTGTTTTTTTACAGGTAAAGTAATATTGTTTGCGTTTAAAAATGAGGTAATTTGGTCATCGAGCGATTTGATTGCCTGCTTACGAGCTTCTTTACCGTAAGAAAAATCACAAACGGCTTTTCTTCTTTTTACAAAAAGCTCATTAAGCGTAGGGTACTTTTCTAAAAGTAAAGCAAAAAGCTGATCGTATTCAATTTTTGCGCGGGTGCGCTTTGCATTAAATTCGGTTTCTACCTTTGAAATTAGTGCGTTGTTCATTTTAAACCTCTAATTTTGTTGGATCGGTAAATACGTCGTAAGAATCGTTGCGATTAATGTTTGTTGCGGTCTTTGAAGTTTTTGGCTTTTGCTCGTTTTTATAATTTTCAAAAAATGCTTGAATTTTTTCTTCGCTAAACGCTTGTTTGTCGGTTAATTGCGTTAAAATTTCGCAATAGCGCTTAAACGAATGGGTTCCATTTTCGGAACACTTTTTGGCAACAAACAATAAAAGCGTTTCGTTAAACGACGTAAACGGCTTAATCGCTTCAGTGTGTGCGCTTGTAACGCTTTTGTTTCTTTCGCCAAGCTCAAATAAAATTGCAGACATTGTGCGTCTTTCTTGACTTGATTCGGATAAGTAAGCCTTTATTGCTTTTTCTTCGGTTAAGCCGAGAGAATAAAGGGTTGCGATAATTCTGTCAACGTATGCAAACGATGGGTTTGCTGTTTTTGTGGTTTCACTGCAAGCGGCAACGATAGCTTTAAAATTAAAGCCGAGCTTTTCCCATTTTTGATAAAGCTTAACTTCGTCGGCAGTAGGAGTTCTTTTAACACCAAGGTGAAGCAAAAGCTTTGCGGCATCGTGATGCTTTGCCTGATAAAGAGTAATATATTCTTCGGCTGCCTCGCTTGTGATGATACCTTCGTTTGCCCAGGAAAGTGCAACCGAATCCATATATTTAAACGAGATAGTTTTATCTTTAATAGAAATACAGTGTGCAATAAGTAAAAGCGCGGCTTCTACCGAAAAATCATAGAGCTCTATCCAGTCGCGCGCAAGGTCGTATTCGCTTGATGAAATGCTTCTTCCGGGGAAAAGAGCGCGGATACCTGCAAAATAGTCGGAGTACGCGCTAAGCGTATCAAACGAATAAGCGGCATCATAATCTTTTGCTCTTGTTGCCGAGCAGATTTCAAACGAAAAAGGATTTGCTGTAAAATTGACGAGGTGCTTTTTATTAAGCTCGTCAAGAGCGCATAAAACTTCGTTTTCGGTTAACGAGCAAGAAGCGGCAAACTTTTTAACCGAGTTTATTTTAAGCTCGTTATGATTGCAAAGGTATAATAAATAAACGTAGGCTTTTATGCAAACGGGAGAGAGAAACGGTAAAAAATTTGCGGCAAACGCATCCTCAATACAGATAAGATATGAAAGCGGATTGTCTTTTTCAAATTTGCCCGTTGCCATAAAAGTACCTCCTATAAAGATATGAATACATTAGTTTCTACATTATACCACAAATATATTAAATAATAAAGTATTATTTTTAGTTAAACTAAAATATTGTAATTTGATCAAGGAGGAAGAAATGAAGCGTTTAAAAAACAAAATTATAGCTATATCTGTTGCATTTGCGTTGATTTTTACTTCACTTTTGTTTTTTGAAAATGAATGGCGGAACGTTTATAATATTTCTGCAAGCGTAGAAAACGAATTTTTGCATGGAGAAATGCTTTTAGAATTTAAAAGCGTGCAAGCATTATCAGAGGTGAGTTTTTGCCTTTATCCTAATGCGTTTAAAAGTGAAGAAAATTTAAAAAACGTCTGTTCGCCCGAAATGATAGAAAAAGCGTATCCAAACGGCTTTTCCGAAGGTTATATTGATATAAAAAGTGTAAAGGTAAACGATAAAAATGCAGATTTTTCTTTAGAAGAAGACGGGCAGATTTTAACCGTTGATACAAACGTAAAAAAGAATAAAAAGGCAGTTATAAAAATTGAATTTGCCGAAAAGCTTCCCAACAGTCCGATGAGATACGGATATTTGGATAACACTTATAACTTTGGAAATTGGTATCCGATTTTGTGTCCTGTTGAAGACGGAAAAGCAGTTAAAAGCGTTTATAGCGCAAACGGCGATCCGTTTTATTCGGAATGTGCTGATTATAACGTAACGCTTGAGATTGAACAAGATATGCGCCTTGCAACAAGTGGAAAGATAATTTCCTGCGAAGAAGAACCTCTTAAAAACACTTATAAGATTGAGGGCAAAAATATACGTGATTTTGCCTTTGTTCTTTCGGAAGATTTTGAAGTAATTTCAAAAAAGGTTGACGAAACAATAATTTATTCGTATTACTACTCCTCTGAAGATACGGGGAGAAAAATGCTTGATTACGCTACCGAGGCATTAAAGTTTTTTAGCCAAAAGTTTGGAAAATATCCGTATTCAACTTATTCGGTAGTTGAGGCAGACTTTTATATCGGTGGTATGGAATACCCTAATTTAGTGCTTATTTCTGACGATCTTTACAAAAATCAAACAACGTTAGAAGAAGTAGTAGTTCACGAAACTGCGCATCAGTGGTGGTACGGAATTGTTGGAAATAACGAGGTTAAAGAAGCGTGGCTTGACGAGGGTTTAACCCAGTATTCTACGGCGCTTTACTACGAGAACCGCTACGGAAACGAAAAATATAAAAGCTATATGCAGCAAAGCGAAAACTACATAAAAATAATTTTAAAATTGTTAAAAGCCAACGATATTTCGATAGAAAGAGAACTTGGCGCGTTTGATAATATGCTTTTATACGATGCTATCGTTTATGATGAAGCGGCTGTAATGCTTGATACATTAAGAGGAATTATCGGAAAAGAAACGTTTGATAAAGGAATTAAGCTTTATTTTGAAGAAAACAAATTTAAAATTGCTACAAAACAAACCTTTTTAAAGGCAATACAAACTGTTGCAGGAGAACGTGCTATAGAGATTGTTGAGGCTTTTTTAAAGGGCAAAGTATTATCAACGTGAACAAAAAGCATTACTGTGCGCATACAATGATAATGGGTAAAACCTAATAAAAATTTGGAGGAAAATATGAGATATCAAAATTCATTTAATTCAGGAAGCGTGATATCTGATTTAGGCCAAAACTGCGACTGCGCAGAGCAGGTTAACTGCGGTTGTAATAATTGCAAGCCGCTTTGTCCGCCTATTCCGCCTTGTCCGCCGCGACCGACAGGCCCAACTTTTTCGCCTTATGCAAGTATTAGTGTGGGAAGAACGGTTACGGGTCAACCTGGTAGTGAGGCAAGCGTTATAAACAGCGGAACGTCAACAAACGTAGTGCTTGACTTTGTTATTCCTGCAGGCCCAACCGGTCCTCAGGGAGCACAAGGTGTTCAAGGTGTTCCCGGTTTAACGGGTGCAACGGGCGCTCAAGGAGTTACGGGCCCAACAGGTCCGCAAGGCGCACAAGGACTTCAAGGTATTGCAGGTCCACAAGGCCCAATCGGTCCAACAGGCCCAATCGGTGCAACAGGCGCGGTTGGCGCAACCGGTCCAACGGGACCGCAAGGTTTACAGGGTATTCAAGGTGAAGTAGGACCAACGGGACCAACAGGCCCAATCGGTGCAACAGGCGCGGTTGGCGCAACCGGTCC
>JAZSMS010000006.1:0-3150 GCA_045536015.1 Clostridia bacterium | reverse complement strand
GAACGACATGGCTACGATCCGACTTTGATGGCTTCGGATAAGGCATCGGAAGAGTTCAAGGCAGCTGCACAGCAGTATCTTGATACTATTGCTGACGGCAAGTCTAACGCTATTGCTACAAAGGCTCTTGTTGCAGAGCTTGAAAAGGCTGAAGCTGCTGGTTGCCCCACAGCTAAGCAGATTCTTACACAGAAGGAATACCTTGCCAAGAAGTCCGTATGGATCTTTGGTGGTGACGGTTGGGCATACGATATCGGCTTTGGCGGTCTTGACCACGTTCTTGCTTCGGGCGAGGATGTAAACGTAATGGTATTTGATACCGAAGTTTACTCCAATACCGGCGGTCAGGCTTCAAAGGCTTCGCAAATTGGTCAGGTTGCTCAGTTTGCTGCTGCAGGTAAGGCTATTGCTAAGAAGAGCCTTGCAGAAATCGCAATGAGCTACGGCTACATCTACGTTGCACAGATTGCTATGGGTGCTGATATGAATCAGACACTTAAAGCTCTTCAAGAGGCTGAGGCATATCCCGGACCTTCGCTTATCATCGGTTACTCACCCTGCGAAATGCACTCGATTAAGGGTGGTATGATTCACTGCCAGGAAGAAATGAAGAAGGCTGTTGATTGCGGCTACTGGAATATGTTCCGCTTCAATCCTCTTAACGAGAAACCCTTCACAATTGATTCTAAGGCACCTACAACCGATTATAAGGAGTTTATCTTAAACGAGGCTCGTTATGCATCACTTACACGTTCGTTCCCCGAACGTGCAGAGGAACTCTTCAACCAGGCAGCAGAAACTGCAAAGGCTAAGAGAGCACACCTTGAAAAGCTTCAAGCACTTTATAACGAATAATTAATTTTTCGGTCTTGACGGGTTTTCTGCCAGGACCGAATTTTCCCTAATTGTTTTGAAAGGAAATAAAAATGGATATTGTAAAAATGAATAAGCCCGAGGTTAAGGTTCAACTTGATAAGTATGAAGATGAAGTTCGTGCTTACGAAGAAGCGGGCATAGAAGAAGGCAAAATTGTGTTTTATGGTTCATCAGGTTTTACCCGCTGGTCAACCAGGTTTGGCAACAAGCCGCTTGAGGAGTGTATTTTAGGCAAGGATGGCTCGCGCGTTGCTGTTAACCACGGCATTGGCGGAAGTACGGCTGAGCATTTGCTTTATTACTATCACCGTCTTGTAAAACCCTGGAAGCCGCGCGCACTTGTTGTTTCTACAGGGATAAACGACCGTCCTGCGTGCTATTCGCCACAGGAAATTATGATTATACTTGAAAAGCTTTTTGCGTGGGCACGTACGGATATGCCCGGAATTAAAATTTTTGTTACGGATATCCGCCCAAATGCAAGGCATTTTGAAAGACATGATTATTGGGACCATCACTGCAGAGAAATGAACAGGCTTTTAAAAATTTATTGCTCGTATCACGATGACGTAAAGCTTATTGAGATAAATAAGGCACGCTTCTATTACACCTGCGACGATTATTTGACCGAGGATGGAATAGGCGATTCTACAAAGGTTAACAGAGATATATTTATTGATGATCTTGTTCACTTTACACCCGAAGGATACGAATTATTTTCCCAGTATTTCCTTGAACAACTTGACGAAATTTTATAAAAATAAAAAACTGCCTAAATTTAGGCAGTTTTTTTATGCGTACATTGAGTTTGCGGACATATAGTCGTAAATCATCTTGCCGTGATTTTGCTCTTGACCCTGAATGGTGTTAAAAATTTTGCGCACGTTTTCGTCAGAAAATTCAAACACGCAAGTGTCATAAAGGTTAGATGCGTGCTTTTCACTTGATAATAAGTCAGAACAAAGATACTGGTCGTTAAGCTTGCATTGGTCGTTTGTCGCACCATAGGTTGCAGTAAAGGTCTTTGTTTGCCCACCGCCTGCGGCATATTGCGGTACACAGCCTGCAGAAATTTGGTCAAGAACGTTTAAATGTGCCTGCTCGTTATCGGCAAAGGAGGTAAATAAATCCTTTAATTGCTGATCGCAAGCGGCGGTTGCGTGGCGCTTATACTTGTCAATACAAAGCCTTTCCATAGATTTAAGATCGTTTAATAATTCCGTCTCTTTTTGTGTTAATTGCATAAAATCACCTCACAATTATTATAGGCAGAAAAGAGGGGAAATAAACAAAAAATGAAAAAACTAAAAACAGAGTCCACAAGGACTATTATTTTATGCTTTACGGGGATACGGTGCGCTAGCGCAAACTCGCCGAACGATCTTGGCGTTTAGCGGCGACTTTTGCTTACTCCCGACTTCGCACTCCAATTGCCGTTGGCACTTGGATGCTACGACGAACGGTTGCTAAAGCAACGTTCTTACCCCTTCTTTGTCATAAAAAAACAGAGTCCACACGGACTCTGTTTTTTTATGCCTTAAACGGGTGAAAAGGTGTCTAAACGAGGTAAAAACGAAAAAAAGGTGTCTGTTTTTCTTCTCATCTGCTTTATGAATTAGAACTTGTATTTATTTGCCAATATTAATAAGTATCCACTCGATTTTTTCCAAATAAATATCTCCGGTTGTTCTGGCAAATATATATTCTTCGATTTTATTGCCATTAGCAGTAGTGTATGGGTTATTTCCTATGTGTTTTATTACTTCAAATATTCTTTCGGGTATAATATCTTTAAATTCATATTCAATACAATATTGCTTCGGTATTTTCCAATATTGTTCTATTTTTTCGATTTTCAAACCGATTACGCTATTGGAAATTAAGCTTTCAAATTTTTTTGTATGCTTTATTGCTTCTTCTGTGTCAACAGCTTGCACGAAAATTCTAATAAACATTTTGCGCTCCTGGAACGGATTTCTTCAAGTCGTAATTTTACAAATAGATTATACCACACTTTTGCAAAAAAATCAAGGCGGAGCCTTGTATATCTTCAAATGATGCATCGCCTGCGGCGATATGATGTTTTTCGCTTCGCTCAAAATGATGTTGCTCCACTACGTTCCGCAATGATGCGATGTTTGCCCCAAAATGTGGCGAAGCCACGCATCATTAGGCGTAGCCGTCATCATTGGGCGAAGCCCTACATCATTTGCCGAAGGCAAACATCATTGAAAAAAGCACTGCTTTCGCAGTGCTTTTTTCTGCCTTAAACGT
>JAZSMS010000068.1:0-7103 GCA_045536015.1 Clostridia bacterium | reverse complement strand
GGCCTTGAACTTCCCGGCGTAGCAGCACTTAACGATAAATAAGCAGAATGAAAATGCGTAAACCTATTATTGCAGGTAACTGGAAAATGAATAATACTCCTTCGCAGCCGGTAGAGCTTATAAACGCTATTAAGCCGCTTGTAAAGGATGCAAAATGTGACGTTGTTGTTTGCCCTACGTTTGTTTGCTTAGATGCTGCTTCTAAGGCAGTAGCAAATTCTAACGTTTGCCTCGGCGCACAAAACGTTCACTTTGAAGAAAAGGGAGCTTTTACGGGTGAAATTTCAACCGCTATGCTTAAAGAGCTTAACGTAGAATACGTTGTTATTGGCCACTCGGAGCGTCGTCAATACTTTGGTGAAACTGATCAAGTTGTTGCAAAGCGTTCACTTGCAGCAATAAATGCAGGTATAACACCTATCATCTGCGTTGGCGAAACTTTAGCCGAGAGAGAAAACGGCACAACGTTTGACGTTGTTAAAACTCAGGTTGAAGCTGCACTTGATTTAATGAGTGCCGAGCAGGTTGCTTCAAGCGTTATTGCTTACGAGCCTGTTTGGGCTATCGGAACCGGTCTTACCGCTACCAAAGAGCAGGCAGAAGAGGTTATTGCCTTTATCCGTGCAACCGTTAAGGACAAGTTTGATGAGCAAACTGCAGAGAATATCCGTATTCAGTACGGTGGCTCGATGAATGCTGCAAATGCGGCAGAGCTTATGGCAATGCCCAATATTGATGGCGGTCTTATCGGCGGCGCTTCGCTTAAGGCACCCGATTTTTCGGTTATAGTTGAAGCAGCTTCAAAAGAGGCTTAATTATCATATCGGCAGAGCCTTCTGCCGATATATTTTTATGGGGGATTTATGAAAAAAACTTACGGAATGATAATTATGGACGGCTTTGGCGTAAATAGCGAGACAGTTGGTAATGCCATTAAAGCCGCAGGAACTCCTAATATTGATGCACTTGTTGAAGAATATTCTTATACTCAAATCGGTGCAAGCGGACTTGATGTAGGCTTGCCTGACGGTCAGATGGGAAACAGCGAGGTAGGTCACACAAATATTGGTGCGGGCCGCGTTGTTTACCAGGAGTTAACAAGAATAACCAAGGAAATTAATGACGGAACGTTTTTTGAAAACGAGGAGTTCTTAAAGGCTATTGAAAATTGCAAGAAAAATGATAGTGCGCTTCACTTCTTTGGTTTGCTTTCGCCCGGAGGCGTACATAGTCATATAGAACACTTGTTTGCGCTTTGTGAGCTTGCAAAGAAAAACGGCTTAACGCGCGTTTATATTCACGGCTTTTTAGATGGTCGCGACGTTCCTCCTGCTTCGGCTGCAGATTATATTGCACAGACAAACGAAAAACTTGCTGAAATCGGTGTAGGCAAAATTGCAACCGTTATGGGACGCTTTTACGCGATGGACAGAGATAATCGCTGGGATCGCGTAGAAAAGGCTTATAATGCGCTTGTTTTGGGCGAGGGTGTGCTTTGTGATAATGCCGAGGAGGCAGTTCGTGCTTCTTATCTTGTTAAGGACGAAGACGGCAAGTTCTTAACTGACGAATTTGTTCTTCCTACCGTTGTTAGCGGAACAGAAAGAATTTCTTCGGGTGATAGCGTTATATTCTTTAATTTCCGTCCCGACCGCGCAAGAGAAATTACAAGAACATTTGTTGACCCCGAGTTTGCAGGTTTTGAGCGTAAGGGTGGTATGCTTTCGGTATGCTACGTCTGCTTTACCCGTTACGATGCAACTATACCCAACGTTTTAATTGCGTTCAAGCCACAGTCACTTGATAACACGCTTGGCGAATATCTTGCAAAAAAAGGCAAAACACAGCTTCGTATTGCCGAAACCGAAAAGTACGCTCACGTAACGTTCTTCTTTAACGGCGGCAGAGAAGTTATGTTTGATGGTGAAGACAGAATTTTAGTTAATTCGCCCAAGGTTTCAACGTACGACTTAAAGCCCGAAATGAGCGCCTACGAGGTTTGCGATAAGGCTGTTGAGGCTATCGAAAGCGGCAAGTACGACGTTATTATATTAAACTTTGCAAACTGCGATATGGTTGGACACACAGGCGTGTTTGAAGCTGCAGTTAAGGCAGTAAAAACTGTTGATGAGTGTGTTGGCAAGGTAGTAAAAGCAATTTTAGCAACGGGCGGAAAGGCAATGATAACTGCTGACCACGGCAATGCAGATAAAATGCTTGATTCAGACGGTACAACCGCTTTTACCGCGCACACAACAAACCCTGTTCCGTTTATTTTAGTTGACCCAGAAAATAAAAAGACTGCTCTTGCTTGTGATGGTAAGCTTGCAGATCTTTCACCTACGCTTTTAGCACTTATGGGTGAGGAGCAACCTATTGAAATGACAGGTAAGTCCTTAATTAAATAAGGGGAGATAAAAATGGATTTTAAAAATTTGTTTAATTTTGAAGAAATTTATGGCAAAAAACTATTAACTATCGTATATTATGCGATTGCGATTATAATAGCTATCGCTATGACAATTTCTATTTTATCAGGAATTATACAAATTTTTTCGGCACCCTTTACGGCAATGCTGAGAGTAATGATAACTATACCCTTAGGTGTGGTTGCATTTTTGATTCTTCGCGTTATTTGCGAGGTAATAGCAGTATTCTTTGAAAAAAATCAAAAGTAAAAAAACGCTTGACAGAAAATGAATACTGTTTTATTATATTAAAGCTTGTTAAAAGCAACAAAATTTTTGGAGGTATTGTGCAATGAAATCATTTGTCGCAAAACCCGCTGAAGTTGAACGTAAATGGTACGTTATCGACGCTGACGGGCAGACACTTGGCAGATTGGCTTCTCAAGTAGCTATGATTCTGCGCGGCAAACACAAACCTTGCTATACTCCTCATGTTGACTGCGGTGACTACGTTATCGTTGTTAATGCGGAGAAGGTTGTGCTTACCGGAAAAAAACTTGAACAAAAGAAATACTATCGTTACAGCGGTTATGTAGGTGGCTTAAAGGAAACTGACGCCCGTACATTACTTGCAACCAAACCCGAGATGCTTCTCATCAATGCTGTTAAGGGTATGTTACCTAAAAACACTCTTGGCAGACAGATGTTTAAAAAGCTTCACGTTTACGCTGGCGCAGAGCATGAGCATGCAGCTCAAAAGCCTGAAGCCTACAATCTTTAATAGGGAGGAATAGGAATTATGGCAGCAAAAACTCAGTTCTGGGGCACCGGCAGACGTAAAAAGGCAGTTGCAAGAGTTAGACTTGTAGCAGGTAAGGGTGCAATCATTGTTAATAAGCGTGAGCTTGATGAGTACTTTGGTCTTGAAACCTTAAAGACTATCGTTCGTCAGCCGCTTGAGTTAACAGGAAATCTTAACAAATACGACGTTTTAGTTAACGTTTGCGGCGGTGGCTTCACCGGTCAGGCAGGCGCTATCCGTCACGGTATAGCTCGTGCTCTTGAAAAGGCTGATGAAAGCACACGTCCTGCACTTAAAAAGGCAGGCTTCTTAACACGTGATCCTCGTATGAAGGAACGTAAGAAGTACGGTCTTAAGGCAGCTCGTCGCGCACCTCAGTTCTCAAAGAGATAAGTTATTATTTCTTATATACAAAAAGCTCTGCTATGCAGGGCTTTTTGTTATTTTCGAGCACCTCGGTCATTGCAATACTGAAATCACTGTGAGTATCAAAAATCGTAACACAAATACATTAAATAGGCAAAGCCACTTGATTTTGAACGATTATTTTTTATCAGCATGAGCAAACAAACTTATTATGCGAATTTTCGATACGAAGATTTGCAACACAACTTACAGAAGCATTGCATACAGCAGGCGCAATCTATATCAACAACATAATACCGAATCTATAGAAATTCATCTTGACTACAGCCGAAGAAAGCCAACACCGAAAGCTTCTCTACTTTTGATGTTGGCTTTTTTCTTGCTTTTTAATGGTTCGTATTCTAACATCTGTACGAAAAAAGATGCCATCCAATCGAATAGCATCTTATGAAAACATATAGAACACGATAATAATAAGCAGTATTTTTCGCAGAGTTCAGCACTCTGCCATTAACGAGAAAAAGCCCCTTGCAAAAAGGGCTTTTTCTCATTTTAGACGGATTTTTTTGACGGCGTATAATCAGAAACCTATTGCTGTGAGTTTATCCATATTACTTCTCTTCAGTTCCATAGAGGAATGAACGTATCGTTCTAAAGTGATTTGAGGACTGGAATGGCCTAATATCTCACTAAGAGACTTGATTTCAAAATCTACTTCAACACATCGTGTAGCAAATGTGTGGCGAAGCGTATGAAAATGAACTCCATCCAATCCACACTTGGCGGTGTATCGCTCCAACTTGTATTGCATTGTTCTTGGTTCAACAAAGCGGTCTGTTTCACCGGTCAAAACAAATGCTGATGGATTGCTGCACATTACGGTTTTACATAGATTGACCGCATACTCTGTTAATGGGATGATTCTGGCAGAGGTGTCGCTTTTAGGCTCGCTGATAACAACTTTGGTTTTTGATCCTCCATTCCCGTCCAAATCACGAAGTCGTTGCATCGTTGCTTTAATTTTTATGGTTTGTTCCTTTACAGATACGTTTTTCCAACGCAGAGCACAAACCTCCCCGATTCTCATACCTGTAACCAATGCGAGAAGCACGCCAAATTTACACTCATCCATATCTTCAAGCAGATATTTTACAAAACGGGTTTGTTCTTCTACGGACATAACCCGCATTTCATTTTTCGGAACCTTGGGGTAAACAATCTCGATCATCGGCAACGGTTCCGGAAATTGTCTGCTTGTATATTTGATGATTGAGTGAAGCATAGTCAGAATATCCTTAACAGTTTTGGGAGATAACTCTTCTTCATACAACAAATCATGACTGAATTGCTCTACAATTAAAGAAGTTAACGATTGCACAAGGCACCCTCCAAGTCGGGGCTTGATATGCTTCTCGATAATGCCGCTGTACTTGACATAGGTAGATTCCTTGATGCGGTTACGGTTGATCTGTAGCCATTCATCGCAGTAGACCGCGAAACGACGTCTGCGTGAAATCGTTGCTATTGGTTTCTCTGTGAGTAGTGCTGTCTTTGCCTGTGTTACCTTTTGCTTAGCTTCACGGTATGTTTTGCCGTAGCAATAGCCGTACTTTGGTGTTCCGTCGGGGTTATAGGCCTTGATATATCTTGCCTCCCACCGTTTGTCCTTGCGCTTGTAGATGTTTTCGCCTTTTTTTGACATAATGATGTCCTCCTAAAATTATTTGGTATGTATTATTTTAGATTACAGATTTGATATTTCCCAAAACAACAAGGCAAGACGGACGTTTTGACGGCGGATTTGTTTCTGAAAACGCCTAAATGAACTCTTTTGAAAGACATACCTCCATTTAAAAAGTAATTTTTTGTAAAAAATCTGTCCGGAAGCCCGAAAACTATTGCAATTTCAAGAGTTTTATGCTATAATCAATTACCGTAGAGTGCTGAACTCTGCGAAAGCCGTTATTCATAAGAGGTTTTCCGCTTTTTATGTTTGTTTTTTGGGGATTCGCAGATTCACACCAGGATTGCCTATCAACAGAGTGCTGAACTCTGCGAATAATTGTGGGGCTGGCAATCTCGTTAGTCTGTAAAGAAACCGTAGCATTCGGACAAACAAGGGATAGTTGGCCTTTTTTTCATCAATAAAATTAGTGAACACTTAATTTTAGAAAGAGAGGTTGTAATCTTGAAGCACCAAAATGTCCGCAACAGACTAATTGAAAATACTATTAGAATCATTGCTGAAAATGGTTTTGATAAGACTACGACCAAGGCAATCGTCAGCGGAACAGACATCAACGAAGCATATATCTACAGGGATTTCTCCGACAAAGAGGATTTGTTTGTCAAGGTCTTTGATCAATTGGATGAAGAACTGATTGCCAAGTTGATGCAGCATCTACCCGTGATGTATATGAGCGAACTTGAATTTGAGGTTCGGTGCAGAGTTTTCTTTACTGCTGTTTGGAAGTTCTTGCTTGGCAATAAGGAAAAATGTCTCGCCTTCGTTCGATATTATTATTCACCGTATTTCAACAAATATTCTGCCGATAGGCACAAACAGAGGTACCGGCCACTTGTTGAAAAGTTCAGTGAGGCATTTATTGACGAAGCTGATGTGTGGATGATACTCAACCACATATTGAATGTAATGCTGGATTTCGCGGTAAAGGTTCATAACGACCATATGTCAAAAGAAGATAGTTACTCTGAACACGTTTTTCGTGTTATTTATCGCTCGGTAGAGCAATATTTCAAAAAGGAAGAGGTAAACAACAATGACTAAGGAAAAGACTTCGACAACGCACAAAGTCTTAACGATAATCGGATCAATATTGTGTGTGATTTTGATTCCGATTTTAATCATCAATATAATGCTGATCGCTAAGAGTTATATCAACAAGGACGAGGTGCCGAGCATCGGAGGTACGTTCCCACTGATCGTACTGACTGACAGTATGGTGCCGGAGATCTACAGCGGAGATCTGATTATCTGTAAGACAGCCGATGCCGAGGATATTGAAGTGAACGACGTTATTTCGTTCTTCGATCCTGCAGGTAACGGAACGAGCATTGTCACCCACCGTGTCATTGAGATCATTGAGGATGACGGAGAGATCTTCTTCCGCACCCGTGGTGATAACAACAACACTGAGGATAAAGAGCTTGTACCTGCCGAAAACCTGGTAGGCGTATATAAGATGCGCATTGCCGGAGCAGGACATATTGCAATGTTCATGCAGTCTACTGCCGGACTTATTATCTGTGTCGTGCTTCCTATCATTCTTCTTGTCGGTTATGACATTATTCGCCGCCGTATCTATGAAAAGAATAACAAGCAGGATACCGATGCGCTTCTTGCTGAGCTTGAAGCTTTGAGAGCTGAAAAGGCAGAAAAAGAAAAAGCAGCAAAAGGTGCAGACAACAGTGACAGCACCGAAAATTGATTGTGTATATTCTTCCTTCGGAAGCCACGTCCGGGGATGATATATAATGCCGCGGCATTCTCTGCGGATGGGTAATTC
>JAZSMS010000020.1:0-3007 GCA_045536015.1 Clostridia bacterium | reverse complement strand
CTGGCGCTGGGAAATGGGCGCGCATACCGCGGCTTCTGCTGACGGTAGAAAATTAGGCGAAACGCTTTCACAAAACGCAAGCGCAACCTTTGGTGCTGATAAAGAGGGTGCAACTGCGCATTTAGCTTCGGTAGCGCAGCTTGATGCAACGCGCACGCCTAACGCCACGATTGTTGATATTGATTTTCATTCTTCCGCCGTTTCGGGTCAAAACGGCTTAAAGGCTATGCTTGCTTGCGTTAAAACGTTTTTTGCGCTTGGCGGCTTTGCGGTACATATTAACGTGCTTGATACCGAAATTTTAAAAAAGGCAAAGGAAAACCCTGCGGATTATCCAAATCTTCAGGTGCGCCTTTGTGGCTGGAACGTGCTTTTTTCAACGCTTTCGGAAAAGGAAAAGGACGAATTTATTGCAAGGAGCATTAAATGACAAAGGGCATAATTTCTGGCATAAAGCGAATGGAAATTCACGATGGCGACGGACTTCGCACCACTGTCTTTTTTAAGGGATGTCCACTAAAATGTATTTGGTGTCACAACCCCGAAAGCATTTCGTTTTTGCCGCAAACGGCATACTTTAATCAAAAATGTATTAATTGCAAGCTCTGCGCGGGCGAAAAAACTGCGCAAACTGCAAAAATTTGCCCAACGGGCGCGATAACGCTCTTTGGCGAAGAAATTTCTGCAGATGAGCTTGTAAACAAATTAAAGAAGGATAAGATATTTTTTGCATCAAGCGGCGGTGGCGTAACGCTTTCGGGCGGCGAATGTCTTGCACAGAGCGAATTTTGCATAGAGGTTGCAAAAAAATTAAAGCAGGAAAATATCAACGTTTACGTTGATACCTGCGGCTTTGTAAATAAAAAAATTATTGAGCAAATTTTGCCATATACGGATAAATTCTTGTTTGACGTAAAAGCGTTTTCGCCACAAACGCACAAAAAATGTACGGGTGAAGAAAATGGGCTTATCCTGCAAAATTTGCAATATCTGTCCGATAACGGCGCGTGCATCGAGGTGCGTATTCCGCTGGTTAAGGGCTATAATGATAGCGAAATTGAAGATATTGCAAAAATGCTCTCTTCGCTTAATATAAAAAAGGTAAAGGTGTTAAAGTATCACTCGCTTGCGCGCTCGCGCTACGAAGCACTTTCAATGACTGATACTATGCCGCAAACCGAAACAACGCTTGCCGACGTAGAAAATGCGGTAAAAACGCTTAAAAAATACGGATTAAACGCCGTTAACGGCGAAAAAGAAGATTAAAAAACAACGAACGTTATTTGCGTTCGTTGTTTTTTGTGAAATTAAATTTTTAACTTTTTAAAAAGCGTTAATGCGTTTTGCGTTGTAATTTCAGCAACGGTATCAACCGAAACACCCCAAATGTAAGCAATATGGCTTGCAATATGAATTAAATTGCGCGAATCGTTGCGCGTTCCTCTGACAGGCTCGGGCGCAAGATAGGGCGAATCGGTTTCAAGCATAAGCCTATCGCGCGGAATGTATTCAAGGTTTTCTATTGCCTTGCGTGCATTTTTAAAGGTGCACGTTCCGCCAAAGGAAAAGCTAAGACCTTGGTCAAGGCAGAATTTTGCCGTTTCGCGGCTACCGGAGAAGCAGTGCATAATTCCGTTGTTTATCTTATGTGCGCGCAAAAGCTCAAGCATATCGCCCGTTGCCTCGCGCGAGTGAATTTGTACGGGCAGATTTACTTCTTTTGCAAGCTCTGCCTGACGCAAAAATACCTCAATCTGTTTTTCGCGCGGCGGGTTTTCCTGCCAATAGTAGTCAAGACCGATTTCGCCTACTGCAACACATTTTTCGTCGGAATATAATTCTTTTAAACGATTAAAATCTTCTTCATTAAAGGTGTGCGCGTCCTGGGGGTGAATACCCGCGCAAAAGAAAACGTTTTTGTATTGGTGCGCAAGCTTTTGCGTAAAGATGCTATGCTCTACGGTGCAGCCTGCGCTTATTGCAAAAATGTTTTTATTTTCTAAATCGGGTAAAATTTGATCAAGTTCGCCTTCAAATTTGGGGTCTTCGTAGTGGCAATGCACGTCAACTAATGTCATCGAACTTCGGCTCCTGCGCTAAAAGCTTTTTCGGGCGAAATAAGTGCAAGCTCGCCCTGCTCGTTTTCGGCACACAAAAGCATACCCTCACTTATTACACCGCGAAGCTTTGCAGGCTTTAAGTTGGCAACCAAGGTTACGCGCTTGCCAACCATCTCCTCGGGCGAATAGTGCTTTGCAATGCCCGAAACTACTGTGCGCTCTCTTTTGCCATCGTTAACGGTAAGCTTTAAGAGCTTGTCTGACTTTTCAAGCTTTTCGCAAGCAATAACCTCGCCTACAACAAGCTTAACCTTTGCAAAATCTTCGATAGAAATCTGTGCTTCTTCGTCTGCCTTTTTGGCTTCTGCTTCTTCTTTAGCCTTTTTCTCGGCTTCCTGGGCGGCAAACTCTGCCTCAACGTCTATTCTTGGGAAGAGATTTTCGGGCTTTTTAATCTTAGTGCCTGCAACAAGGCCGCCAAAGGTGCGGATTGAATCAAAGGTTGCTAAACTGTCGTCAAAGCCAAGCGCGGCCTGAATTTTTGCAGGAGTCTTGGTCATAACGGGTGAGATAAGCACACTTATAATGCGAACACATTCGGCAAGGTTATACATAACCGTTGCAAGTCTGTCGCGTTTAGCCTCGTCTTTGGCAAGCGACCAGGGCATAGTTTCGTCAATATACTTGTTGCAACGCGAGATAAGCTTCCAAATTTCTGCAAGGGCAAGCGTAATCTGAAACTCGTCCATCTTCTTTTCTACTTCGGTTAAAGTGTTTTCTGCAAGCGAGATAAGCTCGTCATCGGGATCGGCCTTTTCGCAAGGCTGGGGAAGAACACCGCCAAAATATTTTTCTATCATAGCACAGCTGCGGCTAACAAGGTTGCCTAAATCGTTTGCCAAGTCGCTGTTAATGCGGGCAAAAAGAGCCTCGTTTGTAAAGTTTCC
>JAZSMS010000085.1:0-23732 GCA_045536015.1 Clostridia bacterium | reverse complement strand
CATTCAAAAAACGCACCTTTGTCTTGGTAGACAAAAGTGCGTTTTTTTATGCCTTAAACGTGATAAAAGGTGTCTAAATATAGGTAATTGCGAACAAAAGGTGTCCAAACGCACTGGCAATGACCTCAGTTTTTAATGAGTTCCCATTCAGAATAAACATTATTTGCGTTTTTGTCTATATCCCAAGGGTGTGTCATGGAAAGATTAAGCAAATATCCTGCAGGCGGTTTGGAAATGTATTTTTTATAGTGCTTAGCAACCTTCCAAAAGTCCTCCATTGTATACTGTGCTGGAAGCTTTTCAAGTGTTGCTCTGAATTCATCTTCTTTTTCTTCCGGAAGATCAATCCAACAGTTTGTTATTGTCAGCGGTAGCTTTATTTCAGCAGTATCAAACTTACGCCTATAATCCGGATGCTCTTCAAAATATTTTTCTATTTCAACAAGGACTTCATCGGGAATAGGCTTCAGCCAACGGGAATCCTCGCAGGAAAAATCAATGCGAGGCTTCATTTTTGCCGTGAAGCATTTCTTTAGAACTGCCAACTGACCTATAATTTGCCCCTTTTTCCAATGAACATTCTCCGAGTTGTAATCTTCGGTTGCAATATGCGGTTTTATATCAATCAGTTGCCAATATCCTGAACCATATCCCGTGACAAAATCCCCGATTTTTATTTGACTCATAGTCCTATCCTCCTTCGTTGATTTGTCTTATTATACCACACTTTCGCAAACAAATCAAGGCGTAGCCGTTATCATAGGACAACGCCCTGCATCATTTGCCGCAGGCAAACATCATTCAAAAAACGCACTTTTGTCTTGGTAGACAAAAGTGTGTTTTTTGTTGCTTTAAACGTGATAAAAGGTGTCTAAACAAGGGTAATTGAGAACAAAAGGTGTCTGGTTGTTGCCCATTACGGATATAAAATCGATCAATTGCTTGTTAACAACAAGTTTTTGTTTATTTCAAAAACAGTAAGCCCCTCTTCAGATTCAATGTCCCACGGTTTTGAAGTATCTACGATAAATGACATTTCTTTCTCTTCCGTTACAACACAAGCAATACCGCAATCCTTGGGAAATGAACTGTCAAATTTATGTGCTGATACCACTGGCCATTTTTCTACAAATCTGTGCCTACAACCATAATAATCAAAAAACTCTATCAAAACAATTTCAGGGTAAGTGGAATTATCCAACAATTCTATTGCTGTGGCTTTTATTTCAAACACGTTGTCTCTCCTAATAAATAAATTTTACTCTCTAAATGCCATTATACTACACTTTCGTCTAAAAATCAAGGCGTGAGCCTTGTATATAAAAAGTGAAGTTGCGGCAAGCCGCAGTGAAGTTATGCCCTGCGGCATAGTGAAGTTGCTCCTTCGGAGCAGTGAAGTTAAGTGTTCCGCATATCGTGCCGAAGGCACACTTCACGCGCGAAGTGCGCTTCACTTGCGAAGCATACTTCACGTTCCGCGCAAGCGGAACACTTAGTTCAAAAAAGGCACCTTTGTCACAAGACAAAAGTGCGTTTTTTGTTGGCATTGTGCTTAACAATTGATACAAAAGACCCAGTTTGCAGGTTGGGTGCATATTTAGAGTTGGGTTTGTTTCATATCAAACGAAATCTGATAGCTGGAATTTCTGTATTGGTCAAAAATGCTGACGCTTGCGTGGTGTGCCTGTAACAGTGGGGAGCGATAACGAAGCTCCTTCAAAACATAGGAGGTATCCGCAACCAGATAATAGTCTTTTCCACTTGATTGCAAGAGTGGAAAAACCCAGAAGTGATTGACTAACTCTTTCAGCGAGTGCCGTACCTTTTCTGAAGCGTGTTCATCGTATTCCAGAACGGCAAGTGAGACACCATACTTTTTACATTCTTTTCGGAATGTCTCGGAATTCTCTTCCAGAAGCATTTCGGTCAAAAGGTTTTCCGAGCAGCTGAAATCTTCCGCTAAGCGAATGTGGTAAGTGCCTTTCGATACTTTCGCTATGTATCGGGAAACTGCCTCTGTTAAAATAGGTGTAAGCAGTTCGTTCTTTTTGCAGCGCAAAGTTAATGTTTTGTGGCCATTGTGTTCTTCCAGCTGTGCATCTGCGTAGCGGGCATAGAACCATTGCTTGATATTGTCATGCATTTCCTGTGCGTTTTGGGAAGCGTAGTCAAATCGCAAAAAGAAGCCACCAAATGAGAATAAATGGTCATGGAAGCTCCGCGGCGCAGGCTTGGATTCCTGGCGGAATACGCAAACGCCGTCAAGGGTCATTTCCTCAAAATGACCGTTCAGACTTTGTACCCGATTAGAAAGGGGCTTGAACCGCAGACAACCTGGACACACCCGATTGATCACTTCACGCAAATGTGCATTGTATTCGGTTTGGTCCATTACTTCAACGTGAACCGGGTACACATTCTCGCGGTTTTCAATCGTAACCATATTGGGCTCGTCGTGGTAGCCGGAAAGAAAATACGGAGCCATACTGCGACCTTTTATCACTGAGAAATTGCGTGCTTTGTGGTCTTCCCGAAGTTCAATCATGCTATATTTCGCAGGTAATGTTTGTTCATGCAGATCCTGGATAAACATTTCGTAATCATCAAATTCTGCGGGTACAAGATAATATGCCCCCTCATAATAGATTGCGTTATTCAAAATTTCCCTCCATTCTACTAATTGTGTATTTAGTAAAATAGTCCCAAGAATTGTATCAATTCTTGGGACTGTTTTGGCGGAGAGAAGGGGATTCGAACCCCTGAATGGGTATTAGCCATTACACGATTTCCAATCGTGCGCCTTCGACCAGCTCAGCCATCTCTCCAAGCACAAAAAAGTATATTATAAATATGCTTTTTTGTCAACCTGTTTTAAAACAGTTCTTTTTTTAAGTTAATGCTGTCTGCCTCGGTTATTTCTCTGATAACTCTGCAGGGATTTCCTGCGGCAAAAACGCCGGAGGGAATATCCTTAGTTACAATGCTTCCAGCACCGATAACGCTATTTTTGCCTATGGTAACACCGCCGCAAACGGTAACGCCGGTAGCAAGCCAACAGCCGTCTCCAATTTTTATGGGTTTTGCGTATTCAAGATCATAGGCAGAGCCGTCGGCTCTAAAACGCATTTTGCGCTCGGAGTTAAGCAAGGGGTGAACAGGCGTAACAAGTGAGCAGTTAGGACCAAAGAAAACGTCATTTCCAATTTTAACAGGTGCTCAATCAAGCACGGTAAAGTTAAAATTAGCATAACAATTTGTGCCAAATGATGTGAAAATACCGTAGTCAAACTGAATTGGCCCCTGAAGATAAAGCCCTTGATATTTTGAGCCTAAAAGTTGGTTAAGAATTATCTCGCGCTTTTTCTCTTCGTCCTCAAACGTATCATTGTATTGCTTTGAAAGCTTATGTGCCTTTGTACGAAGCAAGGCAAGCTCTTTATCGGAAGGGTCATAAATTTTGCCTGCAAGCATTTTTCCTTTTTCCATAAAATTGATCCCCTTTATTGCTTTTTTTAATTATATCACAATAAAAAATATAATCAATTATATTTAAAAAATATTATCAAGTGAAAGTCTGTTTTTTTCAAAAATATGCTTAAGTGATTCTATTGCAAGCTTTTTTAAACGCTCAAAATCGTCGGAATCAATATCAATTTCTACTTGCATTGCCCATAAGTTTTCAATCAGCGGTGTAATTTCCTCGTGATTTATCATAAGCTCCAAAATCCTTGAACGCTCATTCCACTCATCCGTTACAGCACGAATTTCATCTGATGTGTGGCACGCTTCAATTTTTGCCTCAAATTCGTTCGTAAGCTTACTTATATAAATTTCAAAAAACACGCAGGTAGAAACAAGAATAACAATAAGCGAAATAATAATTATGTTGTTTCGCATTTTAACTCCTTTATAACAGGTTGATTTCCGTGTGAATGAACATAGACCTTTGATTTATCAAACGTAAGCAGAAAAATTTCCTTTTCGCTTTTAAAGCCAAAGTGCTTTATCCATTTTAACAATTGCTTTGTAGTAACACCTACAACATCAAGGTTGTTTTTTAAAATTTTTCCGTCCATTATAAGCACGGTTGCGGGTTGTGATTGCTGCGGTAATTTATCGGGAGGACAAACATCTTCAAGCTCAGTCGGGCGTGAATTTTCTTTTAAAATTACACTTATTTGTCCGTTAGTTTCAAGTATGGCGTAATGCACGCAGGAAACATCAAAAATATCCTTTGCACGGAGTTGCTCAAGTAAATCTGAAAGTGTGTAGCGCACCGCGTGAAGTGATTCTTCTAAAATAACACCGTTGTCAATTAAAACGCGAGGACTTCCGCAAATAACCTTTCTGCCAACGTTGGATTTAAGCGAAATAAACGAGAGAACAAGTCCAATTAAAAGTAAAACGTAAATAGGCATAATTCCCCATAAAAGCGGTGTATTTACGTCGGAAATGGGGGAGGCAATAAGGTCGGCGGCTATAAGCGTTAACGAAAATTCATAAGGCTGAAGCTGACCGATTTGTCGCTTTCCCATAAGCCGTAGCATAAATAAAAGCGCAAAAAACGAAAGCAAAGTTCTTAAAATTACGTTTGACAAAAAATCACCTCAAATTAAGTATTGATTTTTAATTAAAATTTAATACTAAAATTTATAAAATGTATATACATTTTAAAAAAAATGTGGTATTATAATTATGAGTAAAAATAGGAGGTGTATGCACTTTGGAAAGAACAGGCAAAAAAGCAAGCAGCTACATATTAAAGTGGACCGCAATAGTATTGGCGGTGGTGCTTTTAGGTTTTGGTGCATTTTTTTCAAGTATGAAAACCTCTACGATATATTTCTTGTTAAACGATGCGCTTAAAGCACGCCTTGATGTTATTTTGCTTGGTAAGGATATTGACGATAATTCAAGATTCTTTTCATATAATTATTTAAGCTCTAACGAATATCAGGTTTTAAAAGACGATTACAGCCTTTATTCTATTGTAAACTACGGCTATAAAAATAAGTATTCGCGTATTTTTGTTTGGCCTTGGCAAAAGACAAAGACCGTTATAGTCAAAGAAGCCGTTTTTGCCATAAACGGCGAGATTGATACTGCTCAGATAAGCAAAGAAGATGCTATAAAGTACGGTGTTTATAATATCCCAGAGTGGCAAAGCAGTAAATATAAAGTTAAGCTTGTTTATGAAGATGGTGCATGGCTTATTGATTCAATTCAGCGCGTAGGCGATTATAAATATAAGCCCGTAAAAACGCATGATTTAACAGAAGAAGAAATTGAGGCGCTTAAAACACCATCGCCAACGCCAAGTCCTATTCCTACCCCAACGCCTGATAATCCAACAGGGGAATTTATTCCGCGCAGTGCAAAGATAACGACTGCACTTTCTGGACAAACGGTAAATCTTCGCGAGGGTCCTGCAACAGCGTATAAAATACTAAAGGTATTAAAGCGCGGTCAGCAACTTACAGTGCTTGACGAAACAGACGGTTGGTATCTTGTTTCGTGTGACGGAGTAGAAGGATACGTAAGCGGTTATTATATAGCATTTGATTAGGGATAAAATGAAGAAAGTATTTGATATTAATTCCGAAAAAGGATATTACAACTTAATAACCCTTTTTATATGCTTTGGTATAATTGTTTTAACTGCTGTTATTCTTTGTGCTACTTATATAGTTAAGGCGGTTAAGCAAGATAGAATGCTTCAAAAAATAAATATTGAGCAGGAGTATAACGATATTTATTTTTCTGATAAAATTCTTCCCGGAGTTACTGTTTCGGGCAATGATATCGGCAAGATGACAAAAGATGAGGCTAAAGCTTTTCTTTTGCAAAGCGTAAGCAACAATATAGAAGTAGAAGAAATTGTTTTAACCTTTGAAGACAAACAGTGGCGCATAGGCGCAGATAAACTTGCACTTGCCATTGATATTAACTATGCGGTTGAACGCGCTTGGAAAATAGGCAGAGAGGGTGAAAAAAGCGAGCGCGACGAAATATTACAAAAGCTCACAATGGGCGAAAAAATAGACATTTCGGCAACTGCTATAACAGATTCTACCAACATTATGGCGCTGCTTGAAAGCATTAAGTCCGAAATAGATATTAAGCGTAAAGATGCTACAGTAACGTTTACCTATGATAAAGCACCAATATATACTTATACAGATGAAGTTGTAGGCAGAAGCCTTAATTTAAAAAAGACGTATAGCGAAATTTGTGATCTTATCCGTGATGATTCAAGGGTAATAAATTATCAACTTTCGCCTGAAAAGCAGCTTCCTAAAATAAAGAGAGTGGATATCGAAAAAGAATATACGCTTGTTGCAAAGTATAAAACGTATATTTCAAGTGCAAATACCGCGCGCAGAAAAAACGTAACTATTGCGCTTGAAGCCTTTAATCAGCGCACGTGGATGCCGGGCGAAACGCTTTCGTTTAACCAATGGGTAGGCGAGAGAACTGCCGAAAAAGGCTTTGGTAACGGCGTTTATATAAACGAGCAACAGTTGTATGATGAAACTATGGGCGGCGGCATTTGTCAGGTTTCTACAACGGTCTATTACTGTGCGTTGCTTTGTGGCGCAAACCGTGCAGGTCAAAATGCACCTATTGTTATAACCGAGCGCAGACCGCACACGTGGCCTTCGGTTTATATCGATAAAGGGCTTGATGCAACAATAAGTTGGCCGCATACCGATTTAAAGCTTTATAATAATAATCAGACACCTTACTTTTTGCGTACGTATATGACCTCGACGGGTGTAAACGTTGAAATTTACGGTACGCCCTTGCCGAACAATGCATCAGTTAAGATAGAAACCGAAATTATAGAAGAAATTCCTGCAGGTGAACCTGAAAAAATAATTGATACCGAAAATAAGTATAATCTTTTACCCGGTCAGGAAAAGCTCGTTCAGGAGGCGCACACGGGCTACACGATAAACGTTTACCAAATCTGGTCTCAACCGGGGCAGGAAGATATAAAATCACTTATAACAGTTTCTAAATATAACCCCGTTCCTGCAAAATATTACGTGGGTGCATAAAGTTAAAACGTAAATCTTTACAAAAAAAGATAAATGTTATATAATCAATAAAAACAAATTTTAAGGAGAAAGAAAATGAGTAATGTAACAAAGGCATATGAACTTGCTAAAGAGCGTTATGCACAAATCGGTGTTGATACAGATAAGGCTCTTGAAAAGCTTGCAAAAATCAAAATTTCAATGCACTGCTGGCAGGGCGACGACGTTAACGGATTTTTATTTCAGGACGTAGCACTTTCGGGCGGTATTCAGACAACGGGTAATTATCCCGGCAAGGCAAGAACACCAGACGAGCTTCGTCAGGATATTGAAAAAGCTTTGTCGTTTATTCCCGGTAAGCATAAGATAAATCTTCACGCAATTTATGCAGATACAGACGAAAAGGTTGATCTTGACCAAATTGAGCCTAAGCATTACGCAAAGTGGGTAGAGTGGGCTAAAAAGAACGGTTTAGGTCTTGACTTTAACCCAACTTGCTTTTCGCATCCCATGGCAGATTCGGGCTTTACCATTTCAAGTGCTGATAAGAGAGTAAGAGATTTCTGGATAGAGCACTGCAAGCGTTCAAGAGTTGTTGCTGATTATTTTGGCCGCGAGCTTGGTCAAAAGTGCGTTACTAACTTCTGGTTCCCTGATGGATATAAAGATATTCCCGTTGACCGCGAAGCACCCAGAAAGCGCATGATGGAAGCACTTGATGAGGTTATGTCGGTTGAAATGGACCCCAAATATTCGCTTGATGCTTTTGAAAGTAAGGTTTTTGGTATCGGTGCCGAAAGCTATACCGTAGGCAGCAACGAATTCTGCGTTGCATACGCAACAAGCCGCAAAAAAGCTTGCTGTCTTGATGCAGGCCACTACCATCCTACCGAGGTTATTTCGGATAAAATTTCGTCAGTTCTTCTCTTTACCGATGAGCTTTTGCTTCACGTAAGCCGTCCTGTAAGATGGGATAGTGACCACGTTGTTATTTTAGACGATGAGCTTAATGCTATTGCACAAAGTCTTATTCGTGGTAATTTGGTTGAAAGAACACACATTGGTCTTGACTTCTTTGATGCATCAATCAACCGTATTGCTTGTTGGGTAATCGGTGTAAGAAATATGCAAAAGGCACTTTTAAAGGCGCTTTTAGAAAACACCGAAGAACTTAAACAGATTGAGCTTGACGGTGATTATACAAGCCGTCTTGCACTTACCGAAGAGCTTAAATCAATGCCATTTGGTGCAGTATGGGATTATTTCTGCCAGCAGAACAACGTTCCTGTAGGTGAAACTTGGCTTAAAGAAGTTAAAGAATACGAGCAAGAAGTTCTTTTAAAAAGATAATTAAAAACGATTAAAATGACCGCTTTTGAAAATTCAAAGGCGGTTTTTTTATATTTTAAACAAAAAATGCCAATAATAGCAAATACAAGCTTATTTTGCTTTTTGGAGGTATTTATGCAGCTGCAAAAATTTTGCAAAAAACTATATCATTCTATCGAAGAGGTGCTAGAGGAAAAGAGCGAGAATTTATGGCTAAACGATAATAAAAACCGTGTTATCAATACTGCACAAAGCACCTATCTTGAGGCAAAAAATATAAAAAAAAGTACAGAAAAGTTTTTTGTGCTTGACCTTGCACGCGAAATAACTTTACAAAGCAGAGGTAACGTTGAAGAGGAGAGTATTCTTTTAACAAAGCGCTTTGATTTGACGTTTGCTCAGTTTGATATGCTTAAAATATCGTTTTGCATTGCTTTGCTTGAAAAATTGCTTGATGCAATAAGAAAAAAGAGTGACGAGGTAATTTCGGCGTGTATAAAATCGCTTATAGGACTTGAAAATATTGATTTTGATAAGCTTCGCATAGAGTGCCTTAAACAAGAGCAAGTGCTTTCGCAAACGGCTGATTATGCTATTTCTGATGAAGTTACCATAAATTTTATGCGTAAGCGCATTGGTGTTTTGTCTAAAAAAAGCGGTGTAAGCGAAGAAGAAATTGCGCAAAAGGTCTTTTCTTCACCGCAAGGGGCACTTGAAGTTTTGCTTGGCCAAGAGCAGGATTATGTTCTTGTTCAGCTTGGAATAAAGCAAATAAAACCCGAAAAAAAGCAGACGTACTTTTTGCTGTCAATTTTTACGTTGACTGCTTTTGTCTCGCTTGTTGCCTGGCTGAAAATAGGAATGATTTTTTCGCTTATCTCAGTAATTCCGTTTTTAATGCTTTTTTATCAAATAGTAACTGAGGTTTTTATAAAAAATTCTACGCAACGAGAGGAAGTCAAACTAAAACGCAGTTTGGCAGATAAGGCAGAAAATAAAACTGCATTAACGCTTACGGTTATGGTTAGTAATGAGCGTCAAGCACAAAAGAATATAAAGACGATAGAAGAATATTTTTGTGCCAATAAAATGGAAAATGCCTGCTATCTGTTGCTTGCCGATTTATCTCCTGCAAAGAGCGTTGAAGATAAAAACGATCCAAAAATAATTGATGCTTTGTGCGAGGGAATAAAAGAATTAAATAAAAAGTATTCAAATAAATTTTGTTTAATAGTGCGTAACAGAATTGAAAACATTGACGGCTATTATGCCTACGAGCGTAAGCGCGGTGCATTAAAGCAGTTATGCGAATTTATAACGGATAATAATGATAAATTCAAGTGCGTTGAAAATATACAAGCACTAAAAAACGTAAAGTACGTTGCAACGTTTGATGCAGATACTCTCGTTCCGCCGGGAACACTGGAAGATCTTGTCTGCGCTATTTCTCATCCCTTTAATAAGCCTACAATGAAAGACGGAAGAGTTATTAAAGGAAGCGCGCTTGTTGCACCAAGTGTGAAAAATACCTTGTTTGGCGGAACGGTTTTTTCTAATATCTTTTCGTTTGGCGGGGGAATAGATTCGTATTCAAGCCGAGGCATAGAACTTTATAATGACGTTTTTTATAGCGGAACGTACTGCGGAAAAGGGATTTTTGACGTAGAATGTTTTTTAGAGATTTCAAAAAGTATAAAGGATAATACTATACTTTCACACGACATAATCGAGGGTGAATTATTAAACGCAACAGTTTCTTCTTCTCAAGTGTTTGACGAGTTTCCTAAAAACCCGATAAGCTTTTATAAAAGGCAAGAGCGTTGGATGCGCGGGGATTGGCTTTTAATAACGTGGCTTGCAAAAAAAATTAAGCCTATATCAAAGCAAAAAATTGCTTTTAATATAATTAAAACGCTTGCACCTACGTTTATCTTTTTGCAGTTGCTTGTTGCGCCTGCTTACAATTTAAATGCGTTTGTAATTTATGGCATAGTTTTGGTAGAAATGCTTATAAGCGTTTTGCAAACGGTTATTAACGGTTTTTTAAACGAAAAGGAAAAGTTTGTGCGCATAGATAATTCTACAGCACGAAGAATAACACTTTATAAAGCGTTCTTATCGTTTGCCTTTTTGCCGTTTGAGGCAATACTAGGTGTAAAGTGCGCTTTTAAGGCACTTTATAGAAGATTTGTTTCCCATAAAAATATTTTGCAGTGGAACACCTTTTCACAAAAGGGTGGAACAAAAAAAGATTATTACAGATTTTTTGCCTGCATTTTTGCTGCATCGGCAGCAATAGTTACAATAAGCGTATATTTTGGCATAGCGATTTTTATTAATGTTGCTTTTGCGTTTGTTTGGATTTTATGTTCAGAAATTGCTTATAAAATAGGTCAGCGCGAAAAAGAACAAGGAGAAAAGCTATTACCTGACGAAGAAGAAACGCTTCATTTGCTTGCTATGCGCATAACAAGGTTCTTTTGCGACACGCTTGATAAAAACGATATAATGCCAGATAATCTCCAAATAGAGCCGTATAAGGGCTATGCAATGCGTACTTCGCCTACAAATATCGGCTTTGCGCTTTTGTATCCGCTTTGTGCATATTATCTATCGGCATTTGCGGCAAATGAAGCACTTGATAAAATTCTTTTGCAACTGCAAAAAAATGCTTGCCTTAAAAGGTATAAAGGACATCTTTATAATTGGTACGATTTAAAAAGTAAGCAACCGCTTTCTTCTTATGTTTCTACGGTTGATAGCGGAAACTATTTTTCTTCGCTTATGATGCTTTGTGAAATTAAAGACGATATTTTAGAAGAAATACCGTTATCAAAAAAACGCACTCAAGGCATAGCTACTGCGATTTTATCGGTTGTTGATGAGGCAACGGACGATTATAAAGTGTTTTTGCGCGAGCTTGCCGATGAAATTTATAATTCAACAGAGCCTTATTGGAGAATTAAACAGGTTATAGAAGACGGCTTTGTCAGTTCTGAGGCGTGGAAAAACTTTATTTTAACGGTTTTAAAATCACACGCAGAAGAGTATGAAGCACTTTCGTTTGTGCAAATTCTCTCAAAAAAGATTTTTGAACGTGAAGATTTGCGTAGTTTAAAGGAACTTTTGGAAGAATACCCCAAAAAGCCAAAGGAGATTTTGCAGGATAATTTTGAAAAACGAATAAACGAGGCAACGTGGGGACTGCACGACCAGCAGGTAAGTGCTTTAAAGGAAGAAATACTAAAAAAGTACCGCAATATATACGTTTTTGCGTTTTCGTTAAAATCAAAGTGCGAAAAAATAAGCTATCTTGCAAAAAGTGAAATTGATAATGCCGACTTTTCGTTTTTGTATAACGAAAAAAAGAACTTGTTATATATTGGCTTTGATGCAAAAACGCAAAAGCCAAGCGTGCATCACTACGATATGCTTTGCTCCGAGGCACGTTTAACAAGCTTTTTGCTTATTGCACTTAATAAAATTCCTCCAAAAAACTGGTTTGCGCTTTCACGCCCGTTTACGCGTGCCTTTAACGAGCCAATGTGCTTATCGTGGAGCGGTACGATGTTTGAGTATCTTATGCCCGATATTTTTATTAAGGGAAGCGAAAAAAGCATGCTTTACCGATCTTGTTCTTTGGCAACAAAAACGCAGGCGCAAAATAGCAAAAATGGCATTTGGGGCGTTTCGGAATCTGCGTTTGCAAGCTTTGACGTTTCTAAGGAATACAAATATAAGGCGTTTGGTATAGGCTCTTGCGCGGTTGGTGCAGCGGCAGAGG
Source organism: Clostridia bacterium (assembly GCA_045536015.1). Taxonomy (GTDB): domain Bacteria; phylum Bacillota; class Clostridia; order Christensenellales; family QALW01; genus JAZSMS01. Next base: position 11,579 of record JAZSMS010000085.1, on the reverse strand, counting down.
AAGACGTTTTTTCGCCGTATTCTTCGCTTCTTGCGCTTGAATATGAGCCGCAAAAGGCTATGCAGGCAGTTAAAGCGTTTGTAGAAGAGGGTATGGCAGAAGCTTACGGCTTGTTTGAGGCACTTGATGCAACAAGCGCGCGAAAAAAGAGGGTAAAAACCTTTATGGCACACCATTCGGGAATGAGTCTTTGCGCACTGACCAACTTTTTATTCTCGGGCTGTCTGCGACGCGCTTTTGCAAAAAATCCGTGCGTAAATTCGGCATACGTTTTACTTGAAGAAAAAATGCCGTCGGGCATTCTTCCTCGTACACTTTTGCCAGTTGAGCATATTGAAAATAGTGAAATACAGGTAAAAAGCGAATTTGTTGATTTTTCAAAAAGAGAATGTCTTAATTTAAGCAACGGCGAAATTTCAGCATTTGTTTTTTCTTGTGGTGAGACAAAAATAAAAAAAGGCGAAATTTTACTTGTAGACGAGCTACTTTTGTTTGTTAAAGGTGAAGAAATTTACAATGCCCTGCCTGCTAAAAATAACACCAAAAACGTGCAATATAAAACGGTTTTTTCTTTAGGTAACGCAGAAATTAGCGCGGAAACCAGTCGGATAAATATTAAATCAGGATTATACGTCTGCGACGATAACGATACGCTTATATTAGACGTTGCATTGGAAAATAAGACGGAGGGGCAAGTAAAAAAAGAACTTTTACTTGCATCAAAGCCCATTTTGTGTCCTAAGGCAGATAATGAGGCGCATCCATGCTTTAACGGATTGTTTATTGAAGCCGAGCAAGAAGAAAATATACTTTTGGTGCATAACAAAAAGACAGATCTTTGGTGCGGCTTGCTTTGTGATAATGCTGCATTTTCAAGTAGCAGAGAAGAAATTTTTGCATCAGGAAGAATGGATACGCCTGATTTTAAAATAGGTGAAGTAAAAAACAATCCTATAAATGCGTGCATAGCGGCAAAAAGAGAAATAACGCTTGAAAAAAACGAAAAGAAAACGATAACGTTTATGTTTTCGTTTGCCGATAACAAGCAGCAGATTGTAAAAAATTTAAAAAGGTTTTCGCTTCACGCGGCAGTTGCGCTTGCAAAAGAAAGGGCAATAACGCAGGCGAGTGCAAGGCAAAAGGGTAATTTTGCACTTAAAAACAGGCTTTGTGCGTTGCTTGAGGAATTTAACAGAGCAAGTTATGATTTATCCGTTGAGCCTGACGAGGTATGGCGCTTTGGCATAAACGATTCTAAACCGCTTGTACTGATTTTTGTAGAAGAAGACCTTTCCCGAATTAAAGAGGTTCTTGTTGCACTAGAAGAATTATATTGCGGTGGAGTAGAGATGGAAATTCTGATCGTGCAAGAAACGGTAGATGATTACTTTTGCGGCGGCTTTAATGAGCTTGAGGCAATTGTTTCGGCGTTTTCGCTTGTTTCCTGCGTGCATCATATAAAGAAAAGTCAGGTAAAAAGCATAGAGGAACTTAAAAACCTTGCAAGCGTTTATATTGATGCAACAAAGGAAATAGATATTAAGCCAAAAACAAGAAAACAAGGTAAGCTTTTGATAGAAACAACGGGCAAAAAGAACGTTCTTTTAAATGGCGAATTTGATAACGGCTACGGAAAATTCTTGACGGGCGAAAATGCTTATTATATCTACCGTCAGCCACCAACGGTTTGGAGCAATATTTTGGTTAACAAGCGGTTTGGTAGCTTGGTTACAAGTGATGGCGGCGGTTATATGTTTGCTGAAAACAGCAGGCAAAAAAAGCTTACCCCGTGGTATAACGACAGTGTTTTAAATCCCTTGGGCGAGGTTGTTATTTTAAAGGACACACTTTCGGGCAAGTGTAGAAGCATAACTACAAAACCTTTTGGCAGCGTTGATTCGTGCGATACGGTGTTTTATAGAGGTGCTGTTCAGTTTAGGTGCGCCTCTGTCTTTGGCGAAGAAACGCAAACCGTATTTGTTCATCCTTCCTTGCCGATAAAGGTGACCAAGATAGAAAGCGAAACGCAGGCAGAGCTTTATTACCTGGTTAAAGCAATATTTGGCGAAAAGGAAAACAGAAGCATTTGTCTAAAAGAAAAATTCGGTGCGGCAGTTGCTCAAAGGGGCGCGGAGTATTTTTTTATCTATGCAAAGGATGCACAGTGCTTTTTTGAAAAAGATGCAATAGACTACTGTGCTTCTATAAATAAAGAAAAGCCCGAAAACGATATTGATGCCAATACCTTGTGCTTAAAGCTTGAATTAAAAAAGAACGCAACGTTGTTTGCAGGATGGGCTAAAGACGAAAATGAACTTAAAGATCTTATAGAAACGTTACAGAATGCGGATGCTGACGAGTGGCTTACGGAGACTAAAGAATATTGGCAAAAAAAGTGCGACAAGGTAAAAATACAAACGCCAAGTAGGGAATTAAATACGATTTTTCCATTTTTAAATTATCAGACTATTGCATCAAGAATGCTTGCCCGTTGCGGCTTTTATCAGGCGGGTGGTGCGTTTGGCTTCAGGGATCAGCTTCAGGACTGTCTTTCTTTGATTTTAACCGACCCCAAAACTGTTCGCGAGCATATTTTAAAATGCTCTACTCATCAGTTTGTAGAGGGTGACGTTCAGCATTGGTGGCACGAGCCATATTTGGGCGTGCGTACAAATATAAGCGACGATTTACTCTTTTTGCCGTTTGTTGCGTCAAAGTATGCTTTTGCAACGGGAGACGAGCAGATTTTTGACGAGGTTACGCCGTATTTGGAGGGACATTCGCTATCCGGCAGAGACGACGTTTACGAAAATGCTTGGCCATCTAAGCAAAAAGGCACACTAATGGAGCATTGTCTAAAGGCGATAAAGCTTGTGCTTTTGCGCAAGGGCGAAAACGGTTTACCGCTAATGCTTGCAGGCGATTGGAACGATGGTATGGATAAAATAGGTGTGCGTGGCAAGGGCGAAAGCGTTTGGCTTGGCTGGTTTTTATATTCAACTATAAGTGTTTTTGTTCCGTTTTTGCAAAAAAAATTGCCTCAAGAGGCAAAAGAACTTAAAACAAAAGCGTATGAGCTTGCTAAAATTTTAAATGGCAAGTGCTTTAGCGGCGACTGGTTTTACCGCGCATTTGACGATAGGGGAAGAAAAATAGGCTCAAACGAAGAAGCGTGCTGCAAGATTGACCTTATTTCGCAGGCGTGGTCGGTGCTTTCGGGTGCAGGCGAGGTAGAAAAATGCGTCAAAGCGTTGGAAAGTGCCGAAAAAATGCTTGTTGACCGCGAAAAAGGAATTATAAAGCTTTTGACTCCGCCGTTTGATAAGGAATACGGCGCAGGTTATATCGGTCACTACGTTCCTGGCGTTCGCGAAAACGGCGGACAGTATACGCATGCGGCTATATGGCTTGCTTGTGCCTTTGCGGAGATGGGACAGGGCGAGAAATGCTTTGAAATACTTGATATGATAAATCCCGTTAAAAAGACCGATAGCGTTTATAAGTGCAAAAAATATAAAGCAGAGCCCTATGTTATTCCTGCCGACGTATATTTGTCGGGACGCGGCGGATGGACGTGGTACACTGCTTCGGCTTCGCTTTATTTTTGCGCAATTTTAGAAAATCTCTTGGGCGTAAAGCAAGAAAACGGCAAGATAAGCATCGAGCCGCATATTCCTGAAAATTGGCGGGAATATAGCGTGGAAATAGATACTGATGAAATAAAATGCGTAGTAAAGGTTTTAAACCCACAAATGCGAACGAATACAGTTTCAAGCATTGTAAAAAGCAAAAAAGACGGGGTAGAGGAAATACGCGTTATAATGTAAAAAAACTGCTGAAAAGTTTTCTTTTCAGCAGTTTTACTTTTTAATTGCAAAGACGGGCAACAATTTGATTAATAAGCTTTCCGTCAGCTTTTCCCTTAAGCTGACCCATAGCAGTGCGCATTATCATGCCTTTGTTTTTTTGTTCTATAAGCTCTGCACAGTTTGCCTTTAAAAATGCTTCAATTTCTTCTTCGCTCATAAGCTTGGGCGCATAAGCGTTAACAATATTAAACTTTGCGGTGTATTCTTCCAATAAGTCGGCACGCTCTTTTGGGCAGGTATCAATCTGTTCTTTTAAAGATTTAACCTCCTTTAAAATAACTCTGTCAACAAGCTCTTCTGTAATATTGTCACGAATACCTTCATCAATAGCAACGCGCTTAACTGCTGCAACAAGTGCCGAAATTGCGTCCTTTTTTAATTTATCTTTTGCCTTCATTGCCGAAATTAACTCTTTTTGTAAATCTTCAAACTTCATTTTATGCCTCCATAAAAACTTTTTATTACAGATATTATAATATTATATCCAAAACAAGTCAATAAACTAATTGCAAAATTTGTTCTGCGGTGTTATAATACAAATATCTATATCTATACATATATTTAGAAGGTGTACTTTATGGAAGAAAGAAAGAATTTTGTTCAGGAAATAGTAGAGGCAGATATTGCTGAAAACGGAGGCAAGCTTGATATTATAACGCGTTTTCCTCCCGAGCCTAACGGATATCTTCATATCGGTCACGCAAAGGCTATTTGCGTTGATTTTGGTATTGCACAAAAATACGGTGGAAAGTGCAATCTTCGTATGGATGATACAAATCCCGCAAAGGAAGATAACCATTACGTAGAAGCAATCAAGCGCGACGTAAAGTGGCTTGGCTTTGATTATGACGGATTTTTCTATGCTGCTGATTATTTTGAAGAAATGTTTAATCAGGCAAAGGTGCTTATTAAAAAGGGCCTTGCTTTTGTTTGCGATCTTACCGCTGACGAAATTAAAGAAATGCGCGGAACACTTACCGAGCCGGGTATCGATAGTCCCTATCGCAACAGAAGTATTGAAGAAAACCTTGATTTGTTCGAGCGTATGCGCGCAGGCGAATTTCCTGACGGTAGCAAGGTATTAAGAGCAAAGATTGATATGGCTTCGCCCAATATCAATATGCGTGACCCGATTATTTACCGCATACTTCGTCAGGAGCATTACCGCACAGGTAACGATTGGTGCATTTATCCTATGTACGACTATGCTCATCCTATCGAGGATATGATGGAAAATATAACTCATTCAATATGTACTCTTGAGTTTGAAGATCACCGTCCGCTTTATGATTGGGTAGTTAAGAACGTTGATATTGATGCAAAACCACGTCAGGTAGAGTTTGCACGTTTAAGCATAACCCGTACCATTATGAGTAAGCGTTACCTTAAAAAACTTGTTGACGAGGGTAGCGTAAGCGGTTGGGACGACCCAAGAATGCCCACTATTGCAGGCTTGCGCCGCCGTGGTTATACGCCCGAGGCAATACGCGATTTTTGTGACAGAATAGGCGTTGCAAAGAGTAATTCGGTTGTTGATGCGGCACTTTTAGAGCATTGTGTGCGCGAAGATCTTGCGGCAAAAACAATGCGCAGAATGGCGGTTATGAACCCCATTAAGCTTATAATTGATAACTATCCCGAAAATAGCGAGGTTCTTTTAACCGAAAACCACAGCGACGAAGCTTTTGGTCAGAGAGAGATTACTTTCTCGCGTGAATTGTATATTGAGCGTGACGATTTTATGATTGATCCGCCCAAAAAGTTCTTCCGCCTCTTTGTTGGCGGTGAGGTTCGCTTAAAGTCGGCTTATATCGTTAAATGCGTTGGATATGATACAGACGAGCAGGGTAACGTTGTTGCCGTTCATTGCCAGTATGATCCCGAAACCAAGTCGGGCGGCGCAGGTGCAGATCGTAAGGTTAAAGGCACGCTTCATTGGGTTGATGCTAATAATTGCGAAAAAGCAGAATTCAGACTTTACGATTATCTTTTAGACGAACGCGACGGCGAGGGAATAGATTTTTCCGAGCGTGTTAACCCCGATTCGTTAAAGGTTCTTGCAGGCTTTACAGAAAAGAACCTTAAAAATGCAAACGTAGGAGATGCTTTCCAGTTTATCCGCAACGGATATTTCCGTGTTGACGAAGATTCTACCGAGGATAAAAAGGTTTATAACCGCATAGTTGGTCTTCGCGATACGTGGGCAAAGCTAAATAAATAATGCAGGTTAAAGTTAAAAAATTAAACGAAAAGGCAATTTTACCGATTTATTCATCAAAAAGTGCCGCAGGGGCAGACCTTTGCGCACTTTTGGATGAGCCAATAGCTATTGCACCGGGCGAAACTGTTTTTGTTAAAACGGGGTTGGCTTTAGAAATTCCCGAAGGCTACGTTGGTCTTATCTATGCCCGTAGCGGTCTTGCATGCAAGCGTGGTGTAGCGCCTGCAAACAAAGTTGGAGTTATAGATAGCGACTATCGCGGTGAGATAATGGTAGCGCTTTTTAATCACGGCGAAAATGCACAGAATATTGAGCCTGGCGAGCGTATTGCCCAAATAGTTATTACCCCTTATTTAACTGCAGACTTTATTCAGGTAGAAGAAATTACCGACACCGAGCGCGCAAGCGGCGGCTTTGGTTCAACGGGAAGAAAATGAAAAAGATACTTTGTTGGTTATTAGTTATTATCTGTATGGCAGGAATATTCTTCTTTTCTGCGCAAAACGGGGAAGAATCAGGCAAAACAAGCGGTGGAGTAGTAGAGGCAATTTTAAGTATATTTGTGCCTTCGTTTGACGAACTAGATCAGCAGGCAAAGCAACAAATGATTGAGTCGGTTCACTCATTTGTGAGAATTGCGGCACATTTTTCTTCTTTTGCATTGCTTGGTTTTTCGGTTTATCTTGCACTTGATAATTACGAAATAAAGCATAAAATATTATATTCTCAGGTTATTTCGTCAGGCTATGCAATTTCAGACGAGATACACCAATACTTTGTGCCTGACAGAGCGTTTCAGATAAGCGATATACTTGTCGATTCGCTTGGTGCAATTTGCGGAATATTATTTTGCCTGCTTGTTAAAACTATAATTAAAAAAATTAAAAGCAAAAAAACTGCTTGAGAAGTCTACCGCTTGCGGAGGCTATCAAAATATATTATATTATTTTCATCGGGGATCAGTTAACCGATAATTTGGTTAAAGACCCGGAATGGAGGAAAAAATGGAAAAGAAAAAAATCTCAACAAAAACCCTTACTCTTGGCGCCGTATTGACTGCAGTAGTAATTTTATTACAGTTTTTGGGCGCATTTATACGCTTAGGACCTTTTTCGGTCTCGCTTGTGCTTGTACCAATAGTAATTGGTGCGGCGATGTGTGGCAGGGCGATGGGCGCTTGGCTTGGTTTTGTGTTTGGCGTAACGGTGCTTGCATCGGGTGATGCGGCGGCTTTTTTAACAATAAATGCTCCTGCAACTGTTTTTATAGTTCTCTTAAAGGGCACTTTGTCGGGCTTTTTATCGGCAGTTGTTTATAAGGCTTTGGCAAAACTAAGCTCTATTTTAGCTACGATTGGTGCTGCTATTGTCTGCCCGCTTGTTAATACGGGAATATTTTTGCTTGGCTGCCTTGCGTTTTTCTGGGATACAATGGTTGTTTGGGCAGAGGGCTTTGGTTTAGGTGATAACGTAGTTTTATATATGATAGTAGGGCTTGTTGGCGCAAACTTTTTGTTTGAGCTTGGCTTTAATATGATTTTAAGCCCGGGAATAGTACGTTTGTTAAATATTAGAAAAAAATAAGAGGACAAAAATGATACTTGTTATAGATATTGGTAACACCAATTTAAAGCTTGGCGTGTTTGAAGAAAAAACTCTTACGGGTACGTGGCGAATTTCTACCGATACGCGCAAGACAAGTGACGAATACGGTGTTGCGGTTTTGGATATGCTTTCTACGGGCAACGTTGATATTGAAAAAATAGAGGGTGTTATCGTTTCGTCGGTTGTTCCTGCAATAAACTTTACTATTGAGCATATGCTTGATGATTATATTCACAAAAAACCGCTCTTTGTAGGCGCAGGCGTTAAGACGGGACTTAATATTAAAATTGATAACCCGCGCGAGATAGGCGGAGATATTATCTGCGATTCTGTTTCGGCAGTAAAGCGCTATGGCGGTCCTGTTATTACTATTGACTTTGGTACGGCTACTACTATTTGTGTTACAAGTGATAAGCTTGAAATGCTTGGCGGTTGCATTTTGCCGGGTGTTCGCGTTTCGTCAGAGGCACTTTCAAATAAGGCGGCAAAGCTTCCGACGGTTGCTCTTGAGCTTCCTGACAGTATTATTGGTAAAAACACCGTTGCTTGTATGCAGGCGGGTCTTTTGTACGGGTATATCGGACAGATAGAATACATAATAAACAGAATGAAAAATGAAACTGGCTTTGCTGACGCAAAGGTAGTTGCAACGGGTGGTCTTGCAAAGACTATTTCGGTACATACCGACGTAATTGATATCGTTGACCAGCGCTTAACGCTTGAGGGATTAAGATTTATTTACGAAATGAACAAAGAGGGAAGAAAGTAATGACAGAAAAGGGAAAAATATCAGTTAATTCTGATAATTTAATGCCTATAATAAAAAAATGGCTTTACAGCGACCGCGATATTTTTATTCGTGAGCTTGTTTCTAACGGTGTTGATGCTATAAGCAAGTATAAAAAGTTGGCATCAATGGGGCAGGCGCCGGAAAAAGACGATTTTAAAGTAATTGTCAATGTTGACAAAGATGCCAAAACTATTACCTTTACCGATAACGGTATAGGTATGACTAAAGAAGAAGTAGAAAAGTATATCAATCAGGTTGCTTTCTCGGGTGCGGCAGACTTTTTGGAAAAGTATTCCGATGCCGATTCTTCAGCGATAATCGGTCACTTTGGTCTTGGCTTTTATTCGGCGTTTATGGTTGCCGAAAGTGTTACGATAGAAACGCTTTCTTATAAAGAAAACGCTCAGGCTGTTAAGTGGACAAGTGACGGAAGTGACGAGTACGAAATTTCTGATTGCGATAAGCAAGAGGTTGGCACACGTATTACGCTTAATTTAAACGAAGAAAGTCTTGATTTTGCCGAAAAAGCGTTAGTCAGACAAACGCTTGATAAGTATTGCTCGTTTATGCCTGTTGAGATTATTTTAGAGGGCGAAAACGAGGATAAGGCAATAAACGATACTACTCCTTTGTGGCTTAAAAAGCCTGCAGACTGCACCGAAGAAGAATATAAAGCCTTTTATCATAAGGTGTTTACCGACTTTAACGATCCGTTATTCTGGATTCATTTAAACGTTGACTATCCGTTTAACTTAAAGGGTATAATTTTCTTCCCCAAATTAACCGAAAACCCCGAAAGTGTTCAGGGACAGATAAAGCTTTTTAATAATCAGGTTTTTGTTGCAGAAAACATAAAAGAAATTATCCCCGAGTTTTTAATGCTCTTAAAGGGCGTTATTGATTGCCCTGATATGCCGCTTAACGTTTCACGTTCTTTCTTGCAAAATGATCGCACGGTTATGCAAATCAGCAATCATATAACAAGAAAAATTTGCGACCGTCTTTGCCAGATGGCTAAAAACGAAAAAGAGCTTTATGAAAAATATTGGGACGACATAAACGTATTTATCAAGTACGGTTGTATGCGCGACCAGAAGTTTGACGAAAAACTTAAAGATAATATTATTTACAAGACAACTGACGACCAATTTGTTACCCTTAACGAATATTTGGGTGAAAACGAAGATAAAACGGTTTATTATACCGTTGATAAAAAACGTCAGGCAAGTTATATTGAAATATTAAATGCGGCAGGCAAAAAAGCTGTTATATTAAACGGTATGCTTGATATACCCTTTATGCAGCACGTAGAAATGCAAAACCCCGGTGTGCGTTTTTCGCGCGTTGATGCTTCCATTGCTGGCGAAAAACTTTCGTCGCATTTGTTTGATTCACTTTGCGAATATTCAAAAAAGCTTATAGGCGACGATAATATTTCGGTTGAGGCACAGCAAATTGAAGCCGACGTTCCTGCAGTATTGCTTGTAGATGAATTTTCCCGCAGAATGGACGAGGCACAAAAGTATTACGGCATGGCAAATATGAATATGCCAATCAAGTATACGCTTGTGCTTAATACAAAAAATTCGCTTTGCGAAAAGATAAATTTGATGCAAGACGGCAATGATAAGGATAACGCCGTTAAATACGTTTACACCCTTGCAAAGCTTTCTGGTGGTGCAATATCGCCTGAAGAACTTTCGCAGTTTGTTAAAAACTCGGCACAAATTTTAGAAGAAAGCTTATAAAACAAAAGCCATCAGTCTGATGGCTTTTTTAAAAATACTTGTTTACTGTTTGTTGCGGTGATATAATAATAAAAAACAAAAAAGGAAATGTAATGAAGCAAAAAATAATTGTAACGGGTATGACGTGCTCGGCTTGCTCGGCTGCGGTTGAGCGTAGCGTAAGAAAATTAAACGGCACAAAAGAGGCAAATGTAAATTTGCTTACAAATACCCTTGAAATTGAATATGATGAAAGCACCTTATCGCAAAATCAAATTATTCAAGCAATAAAAAAAGCGGGCTATGGGGTAAAGAATGCAAGGCGTGACGAAAAATCAAGTGTGCTTAAACGTCTTATAATTTCGGCGGCTCTTTTGCTTGTTTTAATGTATACAAGTATGACTAATATGCTTTACTTGCCTAATTTTGCTATTTTAAAGCAAAATGCTTTAGCCTCTGCTATAGTTCAGCTTATAATAACTGTACCAATATTGGTGCTTAATCGCAAGTATTTTATAAAGGGCTTTTCTGCACTGTTGCATTTTTCGCCTAATATGGATACTTTGGTTGCGCTAAGTTCATCGGCATCGTTTTTATATAGCCTGGCAGTAACGATAAAATTAACTGTTCAGCCTAATACTGTAGCACATTTATATTTTGAATCTTCGGCTATGATAGTTACGCTTATCAGTCTTGGTAAATTTTTAGAAGCGCGCGCAAAAAATAAAACCACAGATGCGCTTGAAAAGCTTGTTAAAATGCGTGACGAAACAGTTGTGGTTATAGAAGACGGCGTAGAAAAAGAAAAATCTCCAAGTGACGTAAAACCGGGTGACGTTGTAATAGTTTATCAGGGCAGAAGACTGTCAATCGACGGAATAATAGTCGAAGGGCAAGCTTCGATAGATGCTTCCGCAGTAACGGGCGAAAGTATTCCGCAGGATAAATCTATTGGCGAAACCGTTATAAGTGGTTCGGTAATTTTAAGCGGAAGCATAAAGGTTAAGGCAACGCACGTAGGTGAAGAAACTACAATAGCAAAAATAGTACGGCTTGTTTCGGATGCTTCGGCACAAAAAGCACCTATTGCACGCCTTGCAGATAAAATAAGCGGAATATTTGTGCCGATAGTTATGCTTATTTCAATAATAACGCTTATTGTGTGGCTTTGTGTAGGTAACGGCTTTGAGCACGCGCTTACTATGGCGGTTTCGGTGCTTGTAATTTCTTGCCCGTGTGCGCTTGGACTTGCAACCCCAACGGCAATAATGGTAGGAACGGGGCTTGGCGCACAAAGGCATATTTTAATTAAATCAGCTACCGCATTAGAAAATGCGCACAAAATGGACACCGTAGTGCTTGATAAAA